>JANYBN010000147.1 GCA_025360785.1 Geobacter sp. | reverse complement strand
CAACTCCAATAGACATGATTTAATAATTATTGGAGCATCACATGGCTTTTATGGGATCAACCCACGTAAAATGGAATATCTGAATGTTAATGCTTTCAACCATTGCTTAGACGGGTCTAACCCATCATTTACACTGAAATGGCTTAAAGATGTTTATTTGAAAAATAACAAATTACCTAAAATAGTCTTATATGAAGTTAACTGGTTCATGTTTGATGATAAATGGCTTTGGCGAAGAATTGAAAACGACAGTATGTATTTAAATCATAACGATTTTTTCAGTTTTTTTATTGATAATAAGATTGATAAGGTTTTACTGCTCCGCAATCGATATAAGATTTTTCAGAATGAATGCATTTTTGAGCAATTTTGGCAGAAAAATATCGACGGTATTGTAGGTGTTTTAAATGATCAATATTATAAAGGTTATGTTCCTCATGAACTGAATATATATAATGCTTCGCGTGATAGATTTCATGGCAACAGTAACAATCAAATAGCCGATTTTAAGAAGATCATAGAGCTAATCAAAAAAAATGGTTCAAAGTTGATATTGGTAGAATCACCTGAGTATATGAACAGCTACAACAGGCGGCATTTTATGTATAATAAAATAATTAAAACGATAGCAAGTGAGTATAATTTAAATTTTCTCAACTACAATGAAGGCAGTATTAGTGATATTAATTATAGTAAAAAATTATATTATGATTACGGTCACTTGAATCGTGAGGGTGGCAACATCTTTTCGGAAATCCTGGCGCGGGATCTTAGCGGAATAATTTCAAACTGAACTCATTGCCGACAATTCAATAAGATCTTTTAAACAGTCACGATTGACCACCAATGTTTTTTACAGGACATCTTTTCCTGCCTTCCAATGATTTTAATCACTACCAGGAGAGCATTCTCCATTACAGAGTATGCTCATTTCAATCCGGATGATCTATCGGTAATATCACTCCACAAGAACGTCCGAATCAAGGCACACCTTTAAAACATGCGGATCAAAGTGCGTGCCTGCCAGTGAGTGAAGGTGTCTGCGTACCTTTTTTACAGACCAGGAGGTGCGGTAGAGGCGGTCGGACCTCAGGGCATCCCAGACGTCAACCACTGCAAAGATGCGCGCCACAAGCGGGATCTGTTCTCCTTTCAAGCCAAGCGGGTAGCCGGTGCCATCCCACTTTTCATGATGCGAGTAGGGGATGTCGAGTGCCGCGCGCAAGTAACGAATGGGGGAAAGCATTTCGTAGGCAAAAATGGTGTGTTTTTTCATAACGACCCATTCTGCCTCGGTCAGCGCGTCTTGTTTGAATAAAATCTCATCAGGAATACCCATTTTGCCGATGTCATGCAGCAGTGCGCCCCAACGTACCTGCACCAGCTCCGCATCGCTCAGTCCGAACAGGCGCGCCAGCTTGACGGTTAAAACAGCAACGCGTTGTGTGTGCCCTTCGGTTTCATTGTCGCGCAGTTCCAGTGCCCGCGACCACCCTTCGATCGTGGCGTCGTACGCTTGAAAAAGTTCCCTGTTGGAGCGTTCCAGGTTGTCGAACAGCGTGGCATTGTCGATAGCTATTGCTGCCTGGCTGGCAAGAGCCTTGAGGAAGTCTAGCCATTCTTCATCGCGTACGAGCCGGGTACGATGAAAAACCTCCAGAACCCCCATTACCTGTCCTTTCGCTATCAACGGGACACCGTGGTAGCTGACGAAGTCCTCACCCGCCAAAAGTATCTTGCGCAGAAAGATGTCATGCTCCTTAGCCAGATCCGGGATATGAATGATGGAGCGATCCTGTGCGGCGCGGCCGGCATAACCCTCGCCCAATTGCTGGCGTGCGTGTTCGATGGCCTTGGTGTGAAAACCGCGTCCGACGACATATTCCAGTGCCTGGCTCGTGGTGTTGAACAAGAGTACGTCGGCGGCATCAACGCCAAGCTGAACAATCACATGGGTGAGGAGCGTCGTCAGGCTGAGGCTCAGGTCGAAACTGAAATTGATGGCGCGGTCAACTTCGACCAGGGCGGTCAGATGCTCAAGATGACGCCTGATTCTTTCATCCGCGCACTTGATATCGCTGATGTCCGCGAACACCGCCACAACCTGCCGCAACCGGTTGTCGCTGTCAAACTCGGGATAGGCGTTTACGAGTACCCACGTGTATTCCGCGTCACCGTTGCGGACGATCCCCATGACAAAATTCTTCAGCACACTTCCCGTGGCGATCACCTGATTGACGGGAAATCCGTCAACGGCCATACAGGTACCGTCCTCGCGAACAAAGTGCCATTCCGGATCGCGAGCGTCCTTGCTCAGCATATCAACCGACGACATGCCCAGCAGGTGTGATGCTTCGGAGTTGCACAGTATGATCCGGGAATCGGGGGCGTGAACGATCACTCCGACCGGGAGATTTTCGATCAACAGCCAGTGCGTTTCCAGATTTTCAATCATCAGCAGCCTGGCCTCCTCTTTCGCACGCAAGGCAGCCTCGGCCCGTTTACGGTCGCTGATGTCGCGGATAGTGCACTGGAGAATCTTCTCATCACCAACCTGATAAACGTTGCCGACTAATTCCACCTGCAGCGGTCGGCCGTCCTTCGATTTGAGCTGCAGTTCTTCGGAACAGGTATGATTGTTTTTCTGTAAATCCTGGAAGCATGCCCGGCCGCCATCGATATCATCAATCGCACCAATCTCCCAAAGCTTTTTCGCCATAAATTCTTCCCTGGCGTAGCCCAGCATATCGATCAAATACGGGTTGACGTCGCTGATAATCCCGGTCTCGGCATTCAGGATCAAAATACCGTCTCGGGCCGATTCGAAGAGCCCCCGGTAACGAAGCTCCGCGTTCCTGAGTAATCGCTTCACCTCGGTCTGGTCGGAGCCGGGTGTCCTGGTCGGCGATTTTAACGTTGCAGAAGTGTGCTTCATTGGCATCCCTCCGGCTCCCCTCGCTCTGCGATTCGATAGGTATTCCTGCCTGCGGCCTTAGCCTTGTACAAGGCCTGGTCCGCGCTCTTCATCAGTGTCTCCGCGTCTTTGCCATGGTCGGGAAATATGCTGACACCCGCGCTGGTGGTTATGTTGACAATAGTGCCCTGGATATCATAGGGCTGTGACACCGCCTCGATCGCTCTTGACGCCACCGAGGCTGCATAGTCGATGCCGCTGACGTGCCACAGAGCCAGTATGAATTCGTCACCCCCCAGACGTGCCACGGTATCCTCTGCTCGCACCGTTTCCACCAACCGCTCTGCGACTATTTTCAGCAAATCGTCACCGACACCATGCCCCAACGTGTCGTTGACCTGCTTGAAACCGTCCAGATCCAGATAGATCACCGCCATGGCGCTCTTGTTCCTGCGCGCATGGACCAGGGCCATTGTCATCCTGTCGGCAAGCAGTCGCCTGTTCGCCAGCCCGGTCAGCGGGTCGTTCAGCGCCAGGGTTTCCAGCGTCTTGCCGTAATTGCGGGCTTCCTCGTGCAACAGGCGCACCTCCAGCATGTTATGAACCCGCATCAACACCTCGTCCAGATCGAACGGCTTGCTGATGAAATCTTTCGCGCCGCTCTGCAGGGCGCGTAATTTGTGAGCCGGCTGGGCGGTAATGGCCAGCACCGGCAGATAGCCATCCGTTTCGATTTCCTTCAGTCCCTCCATTACCTGAAAACCGTCCATGCCGGGCATTCTCAGGTCGAGCAGAATCAGGTCGTAGTGGTTGTCGCGATGCAGGGCGCTGACCGCGAACGGGCTTATTGTCGACGTAACGCGGCTATAGCCGGCCTCGCTCAGCATCTGTTCCAGCAGCCGCACATTGGCTTCCTGATCATCCACGATCAGAATCCTGGCATTATGGATATCGGCGGAATTCACCATCAGCGGCCTCCCTGGTTCTGTTCACGGTCTTTTTCTGCATATTCCAGCGCCATGTCGAGCGCTTCCAAGAACTCGTTGACATCGATAGGCTTGGTGATGTAGCGGAAGAATCCCGCCTCCAGGCCTTTCTTGATATCGTGCGGCATGGCATTGGCACTGATGGCAAGCACCGGTATATGCACCGTCAACGGGTCTTCGCGCAGAATTTTCAGTGCCTGGATGCCGCTCATGCCAGGCAGGTTGATATCCATCAGGATCACTTCCGGCAGACGGGTGCGCGCCAGCGCTATGCCGAGTATGGCATCCTCGGCACTCAATAACCGCAAGTCGGGGCGCCGCGTGATGAGTTGCTCGACCAGCTGCATGTTTGCCAGGTTGTCTTCCACATACAGCAGGGTCCGCGGCGCCGCGCCATGCCGGACATGCGCGTGATGCGTCGCCAGTACTTCAACTGCGCCGGCGGCATGTTGCGGTTCAGTCGTCAGATTAAGCTCGAACCAGAACACGCTGCCAGTTCCGACACTGCTGTCCACGCCGATCTCGCCCCCCATCAATTCGACCAGCCGCTTGCTCATCACCAGGCCGATGCCGGTGCCTTGCTCGGCTTTGGCCTCCTGTCCGAGCCGGTTGAACGGTTGGAAAAGTTGCGCGATCTTTTCGTCAGTCAGCCCCTCACCGGTGTCATGCACGCTGATGCGGATGCGCTTTTCGCTGCTCGTGCTGCATGTCACGTTGACTGTTCCCTGCGGCCGGTTATATTTAATCGCGTTGGAAAACAGGTTGATTAGGACCTGTTTCACCCTGGTGCGATCGGCATGAACAAAAACAGGAGTTTCGAACCGGGGGAACGTCATGCTGATGCCGTTTTTCTGCGCCTGTGGTTCGATCATGTCCTGGCATTCGAGCATGACATCGACCAGCGACATCGGCTCCAGCGACAGCGACAGCCGTCCCGACTCGATCAGCGCAAGATCGAGAATTTCGTTAATCAGCTCCAGCAGATACCATCCCGCCTTGAGAATCTGGTCGATATTTCCCTTTTGCGTGTCCGTTGGCGGCGGTGAGCCGGACGCCAGTAATTGGGCGAAGCCGAGGATCGCATTGAGCGGGGAGCGCAGCTCATGGCTCATGCTGGACAGGAATTCGGATTTGGAACGGTTGGCTTTTTCTGCAACGGACTTGGCGCTCTCCAGCTCGATATTCTTTTCCTGCAGTACCTGATCCAGGCGTTTCCGCTCCGTAATATCGCGCGCTGCGGCGAACACGCCCTGCAGCTTCCTGTCCCGGTCGTAAAAGGTCGTGGCGTTGAAGGAGACGACCGTCTCCTTGCCGTCCCTGGCGCGTGCGGTGAGTTCGTAGTTGGTAACCTTCTTTTCTCTCAGCACCTTTTTGATACTCTTCTCGGCCAGATCCGGATCGGTGAAGTAGTTCTTGAAC
>JANYBN010000079.1 GCA_025360785.1 Geobacter sp. | reverse complement strand
GTGTAGTTATAGCGGTCGTCGCCCGGCTTGTCTGAGAAACCGCATCCGATATGGTCCGGAACGATACAGCGATAACGGCCCCGAAGCGCCAGCACCAGGTTGCGGTAATAGAACGACCAGGAAGGGTTGCCATGCACCATCACCACCGGTGAGCCGGCGCCTTCGTCCAGATAGTGGTAGGAGAGGCCGTCAAGGTCGAGGCGTTTGCCGGTGAACGGATATTCCTGTTTCAGTGTGTCGTCGTTCACCATTCCATCCCCAGCATGAGGCAGTTCAAACCGCTGCCTATGCCAAGAAAAGCCACCTTGTCTCCCGCTTCCAGGATGTCGCGTTCATCGGCAATGGCGGCCGTCAACGGCAGGGACACGGTGCCCATGTTGCCCAGATATTCATAGGTGGAGAAGTCTTTTTCCGCCGGAATATCGAGGGATTTCAGAATCGCGCTCTGATGGGCTGAGCCGACCTGATGGCAGATCACCTGGTCAACATCCGCTGTCGTCCAGCCGACTTGCGGGAGAAAGGCGTCCCAGGTGCGTCGCCCCAGTTCGACGCCGTAGTTCATGACATTGACTCCATCCGTTGACATGGATTGGAGGTAACCACCCTTGCCGTCAGGGGTAATGCCCCAGAGGCAGAGCCGGTGGTGTTCCGGAGCGGTCTGGGTAATGCCCCCCAGCAGCTGCCGCCTGGTGGATCCGGAAAAAGAACCGTCCGTCAGCAGGATTGCCACGGCACCGGAACCACCGGTCAGAGTTGCTAAAGAAGCGGCAAAGTGCTGCATTGTCCGTTCCTCAAGCATCCGGGCAATCATGATGTCGTTGATTTCGCGGGCGCTCTCACTGGAGACGACCAGACCGGCCTTGATCTGTCCCAGTTCAATCCGGTTGGCAACATCGAGAATGCCGTTCAACACACCAAGGCAGGCGTTGGAGAGGTCGAACACGGCGGCCTTGCCGCCGATGCCGAGTCCGGCTGCAACGCGGCAGGCGGTGGCGGGCTCGAACTGTTCACGGCAGACGCCGGCATAGATCAAAGCGCCAATCTCATCGGGAGAAACTCCGGAGGATAAGAGTACTTTTCTGGCAGCAGCGATAGCGCCATGGGAAAGCGGATAGCCCGGCTCCCACCAGCGCCGCTCCTTAATCCCGGTCAACGCCTGCAGCTGTCCCGGAACAATACGCAGGTAACGGTACAGAGGCTCAAGGCGGGACTCAAGTTCAGCCGTGGTAACTACAACCGGCGCCAGTTCATAGCCAAGCGCCTCAATGGTGACTTTGCGATACTTCATATTTACTTCTCCATGCTTATGGTGAAATCATTCATCTGATAGATTAACTTTCCGTCCACGGCAAGAAAGCCGTCTGCGGTCAGAATACGTTCCTGTTCATCCACTTTTGTGATCCAGGCGCTTACCGTTACCTGGCGGTTGGTCGGTACGACCTGGCCCCGGTACAGCCAGCTATGTTTTCGTTCCAGTGCCACTGCCGATACGACAGCGCCTTCCTGCCATCCCCAACGTTCAACCGCAGCGAACTTCACCAGCTGGATAAAAGATTCCAGCCCCAGAGAGCCGGGCGTGACCGGGTCTTCAAAAAAGTGTGCTTTGAAGAACCATTCATCGGGATCGACGTCCTTGATGCCGCGAATATAGCCGAGGCCTTGCGGGCCGCCGGCAGGAACGAACAGTTCTATCCGGTCGATCATGCGCAGCTTCTGTTCAGGGAACGGTGCAGATTCAGGGAAGGGAAGAGTTCGGCCCCGCTCCGTCTCAGCTGCCGTCGGCTGGTACGGTTTTGCATCGCGAATACCGACCTGATTGGCCAGCGCCTCTTTGGCGAAGAAGCCGAACATCGTGTCGCCTTCGTAGAGAATTCCATGCCGGTCGGCAACACTGAAATCGTATTCCTGGATGATCATGCCGCCGCTGGTGGCGACCTTTTTCATGGTGGCACAGCAGGTCAGTACGCCGCTGTCGGGAGTAACGATCCGGTGCTGCACGGCGGTGCCGCCCAGATTGCGGAAGGAGATGTCACTGGGGCTGGACAGAGCAGAGCCGACATAGGCGGCCAGCCAGCCGCACGGCTGCAGTGCCGCTTCCAGAAGCACGGAAAACGGCATGCGTTCCTGCCGCTCGGCGGCAAAAAACCAGGCGTCGGCAGGCAGGTCATACTGGGCCTCAACCATGGCGCCGGCGGTCATCTGCCACGGCTCACCGCGCACGGCGGTAACACGGTCCATGAACTGGAACGGCGGGCCGGGCAGACGGGCGATCTTACGGCCAAAGTCGAAGACGCGGTAGCGCTCGCCGAACCCCTCGGAAGGGTTGCCGTTGCTGTAGGCCAGGATCTGCTCTTTGGAGTAGAGCGCCGGTTTCGGGCCGTATGCAGGTGGCGGTGGCGCAGCAGACCAGAGCGTCAGTAACTGTTCTTTGGTTGTGCCGGTCAAACGCGCCGACATGCCGGTGATCTCGACAATCGGCTTGCCGTCGGCGTACATCAGGGCGTCGCAGATGACATACGGTTCAGGGCGGTAGCCGATTTCACGGATCGTGACCTCGTAGGTGACGACTTTGGTGTTCTCCAGAACCTGGCCGCGACAGCAGAGTTTGCTCGCCACGCCCGGCACCGGTTCCCAGACAGAACCTGCCGATTCGGCCACCCACCCCAGTCGCAGCAGGTAGATACGCAGCGTATGCATGCAGCATTCATACATCAGGGTGCCAGGCATGACCCGGTCATCGACGAAATGGCAGGTGATGAACCAGTCATCCGGGTGGATATCGGCCTCGGCCCTGATGATACCGATGCCGCAACGCCCTCCGTGCGGATCTATCTCGTTGACGCGGTGGACGAGGCGCATCCTGCCGCCCGGAATGGTCAGCGGACGTGACAGCTTCAACCCGGCGAACAGCGGCCCGAAACAGCCGGCAAGGTCGCCGTCCCGCAGTCGGTCCAGCTGCGCCGCATCAAAGCCTTCTCGCTTCATCGGCGCGAGCTCCTGCCACTCTGCCGAACGAATGCCGACCGTGGGGCGTAGATCCAGCGCCGGTCGCACGATGCCTTTGCCGGCATCCAGCTCCTGCTGGCTGAAGAAACCGGCACAACCGTCGCGCATCGACAACAGCGGTTGACCGTTCACCGTAGCTTCGAAGAAGAAGCGGAACAGCCAGGTATCGCCCTGACGGAAAAAGCTCTCGATATGAATATCGTAGTGAATCGTTTCGCCCGGACCGGGCAGGCCGCGATGAAAGGTAACCACAGCATCGAGCAGACGGTAGACCGCCAGTCCGCGCGTAATGAAGTCAATGCCGAGAAAACCGGAAAGAAACAGATCGGCCTGTCCCGCCTCTACGGCGATACAGGTCGGGATGCGTCCTCCGTCCAGATACCAGGCGTCCGGATGAATGTCATGCTCGGTAACGACCCTGCCATGGGTCATGGAACGCGGCTCACCTTCGATGCTCATGATGCGGTCCACCAGCATCAGCGGTTCGTCCGGCAGCCTGACGCGGGTCGGGAAACCATCCACTTCGGCAAACGATTGGCCAAGCATGCGGCCGACCGAACCACGGGCGAACTCCAGGCACATGTCGCGGCCAAAGGCAACCCCCCAACCCCCCATATCAGGGGGGCTTAAGGGCATGTCTCCTCCCCTGATAAGGACCCTCTGGGGCCTAAAGGGAGGCCGGGAGGGGTTAGTCCAGTCAAACAGCTCCACATAATCACCTAGCGCCTGTCTTAGCGACATTTCCAGCGCAAGCGCCTGAGCCATCGAGCGGGTTATTGTTTCGCTGACGGTGAGGAACGCCGCATGGGCTTCCGCATGCGACTGTTGAGACCGGGTAAGTTCCTGGATCATCGAATCGCTGGAGCTGGCAGGCGAAGTAGTAGTTTGGAAAACAGGCGACGGCTCCTGCACGAACGTTTTCTTCGCCTGCACTACAGGCGGCTGCGGCGGCTGGAATGGCAATCCTCCGAGCGCAACACGCACCAATCCGGCCGGTTTCAGAACAGCAGCTTCGGCCTGCGGCAGATCAAAAAGCGCCGCCAGATCGACCGGCACTCGTTCGGCGATCAGGTTGGCCAACATCCTTAGAACGACAGAAACCTGATCCTGCCCGGCATAACAGGCAGAGCGCGCCAGATGTGGGCGATCGCCAAGGATACGTCCGATCATGCGGCTGCATGAGGCGCCTGGTCCCATCTCCAGAAACAGCCGGACACCGTCACGGTACGCCGCTTCGATCACGAGCGGATAGTTGATACCGTGCAGCGCCTGTCCAAGGATCGAGGCTGCGGCACTTTCACGGTCAACCTCGTAGGAATCGCCCTTGACGCCACTGTAATATACGATTCCAGAAGGCGCTTCAGTCGGGTAGAGGTGCAGATCATGGTATGGAACGGCAACCTGCTCCGCTACCTCGCAATGCACCGTGGTGACTCCCTGCAGCGGAAAAAAGCGGCAGTCGAGCCTGGCTACAAGTCGGGATAACTGTTCGGCGTCTCCACCGATTACACACTCATCGGGAGTGTTGACGATCAGGAGATAGGTGCGGGGGAACTCCACAAGCGCCCGGCGCACATCCGGTTCCGGGGCGGCGATCACGCCGAGACTCCAGGTCACGGTTTCATTCTCACCCAGACCCCAGGCACGCTGTGCCGCCCGGCACTCGCCGGCCAGATCATCGGTAAAGAGAGTCGATTCTTTCATGCGATTATACATTTCGTCCCGGTCGCGCCAGGCCCGCTGGGAAAAGAGCCCCGCCGACTCACCGAGGCTGTAGCCGATGACGGCGGCAGGGTGTACCCCGAAGCGCTGCACCAGATCGCTGACCGCGCATCCGGTGGCCACCTGGCCGAAGATAACGGCACGATGGTCGTCATTAATCTGCGAGGATGATGCGCCGTTCCAGAACAGTTCCGGTTGGAACTGCGCCCGCAGGAGGAGATTCTCCCGGTCCTGGTGACGCAATATGTCCGGCCAGCGGCTGAACAGTTCCATCCCCATGCCTGCATAGTGATTGCCGGAACCTGGAAAGATAAAGGCGATCTTGCCTTCGGATCCTAGCGGCTGTGAAGAAGAGAAGAGCCGATCGCGCAGGGCCGGAAACGTATCAGGAACGATGCCGTCGTTTTTCAGCGTTGTTCGACCCAGTGCAATCAAAGCAGCCAGTTCGTCGCGGCCTCTGGCAACCATGGCCATGGCGCGCGCTTTTCCGGCGGTTGCAGCGTAGCGTTCATAACCGGTTGTCGCCAGGGTATAGAAGCTGTCACCTGTTGAGGTGCGGAGCGACGCTTCAAGCTTATCAAGTTCAGCCAGAATCTCGTCCGGAGATTCACCGGTTACGGCAAACAGAAATTCTGAACCTGCGCCGAGCGGGGCGCAGCGCACCGTATCAATTTTGTCCCACCCCTCCAGCACCACATGGCTGCAGGAACCGTCGATGCCACGGACAGTGACACCGGCGCGGCGCGGGCCGTCGGCACGGTTACGCAGCCAGTAACGGGAGGCACGGGGGAAATGGAGCGGTGAGTTTTCCTGGAGAACCGGAACAGCCGCTTCAAGACCACGGCAGCCGGGGATTATTTCATGGTGCAGGGCGAGACAGCCGCGCAGCAGCGAGGCGAGGCCTGAGGCCGCGCCACTGTGGCCGATGTCCCCCTTGGCGCTGCTGACGGCGCATGACCGGGCAACAGCCTCTCCAGAACTGAAGTAGGAGGAGAGGGCGGCAGCTTCGCTGCGGTCATTTTCCGGAGTACCGTCGGCGCTGGCTTCAATGAAGCTGATCGTCTGCGGTGAGACTCCGGCGTCGGAGTAGGCCTTTTCCAGCGCGTGGCGATAAGCGGCGTCCCCGCTTGCGGTGCCTATGCCGCGTATGACGGCATAGATTCGGTCGCCATCGCGCTCGGCATCTTCAAGGCGTTTGAGAACAACGGCGCAGGCGCCTTCACCGACAGTCGCACCGTCGGCTGCAGCATCAAAGGGTTTACTGTCCCCGGAAATGGAAAGGGGGTGAAGCTTATGCTGGCCGAGAACAGCCCGCAGGTCACCGGCCAGGTCCACGGCGCCGACCAGCGCCTGGTCCAGTTCCCGGTTCTGAAGCTGACGCACCGCTATTTCGAGTGCCCTGATGCCGGAGCTTTCTTCGCTGGAAATCGTGAAGCTTGGTCCGCCGATGCGGAATTCACGGGCGATTCTGCTGGCCACGACGCTGCCAAGTGCACCCATGGTACGGTTGGCGGTCAAGGGCGGTCCGGCGGCAGTGCGAAGCTGCGATGTCCATTCTGCCAGCTCGTCTGACGTCAGCTTTCTCCCCAGCTGCTTTGCCCATTGCTCGGCTTGGCCGGGCAGAGCCCATCTGAGGCTGAAGTTGGTGCTGTTCAGATCGAGGGCGATGCCGATGAAGACACCGGTAGTGGTCCCGGTAGGGGCAACAGTGGAATCGTCGTTCCGCTCGAATCCGGCATTATGCAGCGCCTCAGCCGCCGTCTGAAGCATGAGCAGCTGCTGCGGAAGCATCTCCTCCATTTCGCGCGGCGGAATACGGAAGCGGTTTGCCGGCAGCGCCACATCGTTCATATAGAAACCGTTGAACGGTGTTGTATCGAGTCCATCCTTGCGGAACCAGTTGCTATCCGCTGCGCCATGCCAGGCTTTTGGAAGAGAGGGAACAACAGCATTATCGCCACCCAGCACCCGTTCCTGAAAAGCCTGCAGAGTTTGCCAGGGACCGAAGCGTGCATCCATGCCGACTACCGCGATAGCGTCATTATTCTCTCTCGCTTTATGGGGGATGGACTGCGCTGAAGTGACGGGAGCCGGCAGCCATTCCTCTATCAGGATGTGGGCGTTGATACCGCCGAAGCCGAAAGCGCTGACGGCGGCGCGGCGCGGGATGCCGTCGCCACGGCGCTGCCAAGGTGTTGGCGCCTGCAGGACGCGGAACGGGCTGTTGTCCAGTTCCATGCCCGCCTGGGGGGTGTTGAAATTGGCCGTGGGAGGGAGCGTTTCGTTCTGCATGGCCAGCAGAACCTTGGTCAGAGCTGCTCCGCCTGCGGCGGTCAGCAGATGGCCGATATTTGACTTGACGGAACCGATGACGCAACGTGTGCCATCCTGCCCGGCGTTGCCCCACAACTGCTTGAGGCTGGCAACTTCGACAGCATCGCCGATCGGGGTGCCGGTGGCGTGACATTCGATCAGATCGACGTCAGATGGATTCCATTCGGCCTTTTCATAGGCGGAACGCATGGAGCGCAACTGACCTTCCGACATGGGGGCGAGCAGGCTTCCGCCGACATCGTTGGCCAGACCGATCCCTCTGATGACTCCGTAGATCCGGTCGCCATGTTTTACCGCATCTTCAGTGCGTTTGAGCAGGAACAGACCGGCGCCTTCGCCGACCACCAGGCCGTCACCTGTAGCGTCAAAGGGTGAACAAATTCCCCGCTTGGAGAGGGCGCGCAGCTGCGAAAAACCCATCTGGGTAAAGAACGGGTCAGGTCGCGAAACTCCGCCGGTCAGCATGGCATCGACTCTGCCGGATAACAGTTCGTCCATAGCCAGCTTGATGGCATACAACGACGAAGCACAGGCGGCATCGAGTGTACAGCCGCCGCCGCCAAGTCCCAGAGCCTGGGCCAGAATCCCGGCTGGGAGACCGGCGACATAACGGTTGAGCGGTGAGGTGGGAGAGGGTGGGGATGCCGCCCCGAGCAACTGTTCCTCGAAAGTGCGTCCCAGCCAGTTGCGGGTCAGGACGGCTGCGGTCTCGCTCGGCAGTGCCAGATTGCCGATGATGACGCCTATACGGGAACGGTCAAGCGGTGCGGTGATGCCATCGTCAAAGGCTCGCTTTCCGGCGTGAATCAGGAGGTGAAAGAGCGGATCGAGACCGTCAAGAAGGGCAGGATCTATGGCTAGCCCGGAGAGTGCAGCGGCAGATGGGAGCTGGTCGATGAAGCAGCCGCGCCTGGAATAGACGCAATCGACCTTCCCGGCTTCCGGATCGAAGACGGAGTCGGCCGGAACCGCCCAGCGTCCGTCAGGTATCTCCCGGAAAGAACAGCGGCAGCTGCGGATATTGTCCCAGAAAGCGGCCAGGTCGGACGCGTCGGGAAAGATGCCGCCGATGCCGACTATGGCAACGGTAGAACTGAAATCCTTCATCAGGCTACTTCCAGCTCAACACACCCCGGTTGTACCGATTGGTTGCGCCGGAAAGCCTTTTGCAGGGAAGGGTCTATGATGCATTCATAATCTTCAAGCCGCGCGATCAATTTGCCGCTGGTTCGATCAAAAAACTCTATATCGGCGGATGCCCCGTGATTTCGCTCTGAAGTAACCTTGATTATAATCTGGGCGCCTTCGCGAGGGAAACTGTCCTGAAACTGACGATAGCGTCCGGCGAATGAGGGGAGCGAACCGGAACCGGAACGCTCGAAGCTCCAGAGGATCATCAACTGGAATGCGCTGTCAACGACCAGTGGATCGGTAAGCCAGATATTCCGCAACGGTTGTTTGATCCAGTTCTCTGGTTTTGGTGCTGCTTTAACCATCGCTGTGATCCCTTTGGAAGAACAGCCACCGACAAGTTCGATTCCCTGCAGGTCCGGTCCGTGGAACAGGCGCTCATTGTCGTAGATCCCGCTGTTGCCAGGTACGTATGGAGTTGTGGGCAGGTCCACGATAGAGCGGATACCCTCCGGCAGTTTGGTTGCCAGGACGATTTCGGCTTTGGCGTGAAGGATGCTGCCGCCGTTAACGGTGCTGCCGATCAGTTCCACCGGAACAATGAAGAGAGCGTCATGTTTCTCGGCCCGGCCAGCCATAACGCTGATCGTACAGGAGGAATCCTGATCGAAAATGACCCCCTTGCAGATGCGCAGGTTGTTGAAACCGTGGAAACGGAACCCCGGGTTGCCGTGAAGGGCGCCATGAGCCAGCCATTCAACGATCATGGCCATCGGGAGGACTGCTTTCCCGGCAATTATATGGGAGCGGATGAAAGGGTAATCCTCTACAGTCAGGGCCAGGCTGAAAGCCTCAGTAAGCGGCTTGGCCGGCAGATGGGAATCAACAGCAAGTGAGCCGGCCATTGTGCCCGCCATGGCAATAATCTCGACCGGATCACCGGTTGCGGCGATCTCGCGCACAAGAAGTTCTCCACCTTTAATCAGGCCGATCAGGCCGATTCCTTCACCGGCAAAGACCTTTTTCAGCGCCGGTGTGACCATGCCGCCATCCCAAGGCCCCCAGTTTATACTGACGCTGCGACATGCCGGACGTCGCCTCGATTCGCTCTGGGCCATCTTGTTGAGCACTTCGTTGGCAACGGCGTAATCAACCTGACCGCTCCGGCCGAAACGGCCTGTTGTGGAGGCAAACAGGGCAATAAAACGCAGGTCATCGGAGGCGGTTGCGTCAAGCAAAGCCCGCAATCCCTTCACCTTGGTGCCGTATACAAGACTAAATTGTTCCAGAGTCTTGTCGCTGATGAGGCGGTCGGCAAGCACACCTGCACCATGAACTATACCCCGTATCGGTCCGTAATCCCGGCGGATTTCGTCGATCAGGGAAGATACTGCCGCGGCGTCACGAATATCCACGGAACGGTATACTGCCTGGCCGCCAGCCTGGGCAACCATTGTCATCGTAGCCTTGAGTTCGCGTCCGGCTGCGATCGCGCGGTATTTTTCCTCAATTTCACGGGGGTGGAGCTTCCCGGTAGCATGCTCAAGAATGGCACGCTTGATCAGGCTCTCATCAAGCAATGATGTCAGCCATTCCGGTTCGGTTTGCGGTTCCTGACTGCGTCCCAAAAGGACCACCACCGGCTTGTAGGCTTCTGCCAGCGCAACCGCAGTTGCTGCCGTCACCCCGCGCCCCCCTCCGGTTATCACGACAACATCCCCGGCCTGTAATGGCTCAGATTCAGGTTTTGACAACTCCGGAAGATCAATGATTTTCAGGGTGGTTCTGCCTGCCGGTGTCAGACCGACTTCCAGCGGGCCTGACAGTTGAAGCTCATCCGCTACAGCAAGTGCCTCTGCCGTATAATCAGGAAAAAGACCAAGATCAATCGCCTTGCAGGACACCTCGGGCCATTCGTGAGCGGCGGTTTTTGTCAGACCTGCAAGGCCGCCGGAAAGCGGGTCTGTTAATGAAGTGTCAATTCCGCAGCCAAATGAACCGTCCAGGCGTGAAACTGTTGCAAACAGAGCGCCCCCGTTCTCTCCAGCCTGGCGCAATGCCGGTGCTGAATTTTTCAGGAGGAGGAAGGCGTTATCGAAATAAGTGTCATTGGTTCCGCCTGATGGTGAACAGATAACAAGGCCGGCAAGATCAGCCTCCGGTGCATTCATAAACGCTTCTTCAATGCCTACCATCAGAACATCTCGTCCGGAGGCACCTATCAGGGCACATAGTTCGGAAGAAAAGCCTGAACCGTCATCCGTAATCCAGATGGCGCCGCTTTTCGCCAGTGTCAGTTTTTGAGGGACCGCTGTGAGCGGAACCGGGACAATGGTGCTTCGATGGACAGTTAAGTCGTCGGTGTCATCAGCAGTGATTATGGCGGTTGCGATCAGGGGTACGGTCTCGCTCACCGGCATTTCTGACGTTGCGGCTGCGGTTGGAGAACCGGCGCCAAGATGGCGGGCGATCTCACCCAGGGTGTGGAGGGTTCCCAGATGTTCGGGGCCGATTACCGGCGAGCCGGGGAGCCGCTCCTGAAGCGCCGACAGGATTTCGACTCTTTTGATGGAATCGATGCCGAGGTCTGAATCAAGACCCATCTCAAGCTCCAGCATCTCGACAGGATAACCGGTCTTCTCGCTGACCACCGCCAGCAGGGTTTCGACAATGTTGGAGGGCTCCGCTCCGCTCACGCGACTTTCAGCCGAGCCTGATGAAAGAACCGCACCTGCGCCCAGATGGCGGGCAATTTCACCCAGAGTGTGCAGGGATCCCAAATGTTCGGGGCCGATGACCGGCGAGCCGGGAAGCCGTTCCTGAAGCGCTGACAGAATTTCGACTCTTTTGATGGAATCGATGCCGAGGTCTGAATCGAGACCCATCTCCATCTCCAGCATTTCGACCGGATAGCCGGTCTTCTCACTGACAACAGCCAGCAGGGTTTCGGTGATATTGGCGAGTGCAACGGATGTAGTTCCGCTTGCCATGGCAGTGGCTGTTGACACAGGTGCCGCACCTGCTCCCAGATGGCGGGCTATTTCACCAAGAGTGTGCAGGGAACCCAAATGTTCGGGGCCGATTACCGGAGAGCCTGGAAGCCGTTCCTGAAGCGCTGACAGGATTTCGACTCTTTTGATGGAGTCGATGCCGAGGTCTGAATCGAGACCCATCTCCATCTCCAGCATCTCGACCGGATAGCCGGTCTTCTCGCTGACTACCGCCAGCAGGGTTTCGGCAACAAGGTTCGACTGCGGCTGGGCAATCGGAACAGGTGGAGGAGCAACAGGAGCAGCGGGCGTCTGCCCGAATGCCAGAGCGGGTGCAGGAGCAAATACCGGAGCAGCAGGTACGGATGTCGCAGAAACCGTTGATGGAGAGGGAACGTAAACGCCTCCATGAAGAATCCGCTGTTGTTGTTCCAGAAGGAGCTGGATGGTCTTCCCGGCGGCATCCTGCCCTTCGAGGAAGCGGCGGTGAAGTTGGGCGGTTTCGTCCTGCATCCGCATTAGCGCTGTCATCCCTTCCCTGGTCACTTTTAACGACTCGGACAGGGCATCCCGAGATAATGCAGCTGGAATTGTCGTGCCGGCAGGTTGGGGTGAAGAGGCATAAACTGTGGTGGAGGCAGCAGCCTGCCGAGGCGGTGTAGCGGGACGTTTAGGCTTTGGTTTTACATAATTCGCTCCGCACAGGTTTATCGTCAGCGCGGGCTTTTTGCCGATAACCGGAGGAGCGGGGTGATGCCCTTCATCCCATTCTGCAAGCTTGACTTCATGTCCGAGCACGGCCAGTTGCGACAGGGTGCGCGCCAGATCGACGATGCCGGACCGCTTGCCGCCGGAAGCGTCAAGCGCGGTGACGGTATGCGGACGGTCGGCAAGTATTGCGGCAACAAGGCCGCTCAGACGTGCACCGGGACCGATCTCGATAAAAGTGCGTATTCCGGAGGCATACATCGCCTCGATTTCGGCAACGAACTCAACCGGCCGGGCCAGTTGTCCGGCCAGGAGTTTCCTCGCTTCGACTTCGTCGGTCGGATAGCAGGCGGCGGAGCTGTTTGCATAGACCGGGATATAACCATCGGCAATGGTAATGTCGGCCAGAGCAGCCAGCAACGGGGCGCTCGCATCGGCAACCAGCGGACTATGGAACGCTGCGGCCACCGTGAGGCGTTTGCAGGAGAGCTTGCGGGATACGCAGACATCGGCGGCGCGGGAAATCTCGGCACTGCTGCCGGAGAGGACGGCCTGATTCGGCGCATTACGGTTGGCGATGACCAGATCGAGCTTTTCATTGTCAAGCAACTGCTGCACATCTGCCAATGGTGCGGAGACCGCCAGCATGGTGCCACGGTCGCCATCACCAGCAGCCATCAATTTGCCGCGCAGACGGGAAAGTGTGTGGAAAGAGGTTTCGTCGAGCCGACCAGCGGCGCAGAGGGCAGTCAGTTCACCGTAGCTGTGACCGGCAGCCGCATCCGGCGCAAGACCGAACGACTCCAGCACCCTCAAAGCGCCCAGACTTACGGCACCGATGGCAGGTTGGGCGACATCTGTGGCACGCAGTGCAGTTTCCAGTAATTCCCTGGCATCGTCACTGAATGCGGTGCGTGGATAGATCAGGTCGGACAGGCTGTTGCCGCCGGCTGTGCCGAATCCCTTGTCTGCAACGTCAAGGCTTGCCAGCATCTGTGGGAAACTACAGGCGAGATCGCGCAGCATGCCGGTATATTGGGCTCCCTGACCGGGGAAGAGCATGCCAAGCTTGCCGGGAACCGCACCACTGGCATACCAGGCGCCATCAGGAGTGCTCCAGGGGGTGGCCGGTTGTTTACGCAGCATTGTCAGAGCATTGCCGCAGAGCGATTTCAGCGAGGTCTTGTCCCGATCTACGACCAGAGCCAGTCGGCAGGGAGCGGCAGAGTCAAAGGATGCACGGAGGGTTGCCGCCAGGGTGCGTATTTCGTTCCAAACTTGTACCTCGGCAACCTCGGCAAGCGCCTTCTCCAGAGTCAAGGCATCGGCAGCGGAAAAAGGGAGGATCTGGACGGAGCCGTCCCAATCTGCCGCTGTCGCTAGGGGTTGATATTCTTCAAGTACAACATGAAAGTTTGAGCCGCCGAAACCCAGGGCGCTGACTGCAGCCCGGCGCGGCTGTCCATTTCGGGAGAGCCAGGGGCGTTTATGGGTGGTGAGGTAGAACGGGGATTGTCCGTCCGAAACCTCGCGCAGCGGCTGTTGTACTTTGATAGTGGGAGGGATGACCTTGTGATGCAGAGCCATGACGGCCTTGATCATTCCTGCCGCGCCTGCCGCCGCCTTGGTGTGGCCGATCTGCGACTTGACTGAACCGAGGGCGCACCAGGGGGTGTCGGCTTCACCGTAGATATCCCGCAGGGCGGAGACCTCGACCGCATCGCCGACCTTGGTGCCGGTGCCGTGGGCCTCGACCAGGCCGATGCTCTCCGGCGTGACCCCGGCTCGCTGGTAGGCATCCAGGATGGCCTTTTTCTGGCCCGGGGCGCTGGGCGTGTAGATCGCCTCCCCCTTGCCGTCGCTGGAAGAGCCAACGCCGCGGAGTACTGCATAGATCCGGTCGTTGTCCCGCTCAGCATCCGTCAGTCGTTTGATGACCACGAGTCCGAGACCTTCGCCCAGGATGGTGCCGTCGCCGCTGGCATCGAAGGGTTTTGCATTGCCGGTGGGTGAGAGGGCCGGGGTCTTGCTGAAACACATGTACATGAAGATGTCGTTAAAGGTGTCGATGCCGCCGGTGACGACCATGTCGGCCTTGCCGGTGGCCAGTTCCATGCCGGCCAGGTGCAGGGCGCTGAAAGAGCTGGCACAGGCCGCATCCACGACGCAGTTGGTGCCGCCCAGGTCGAAATTCTTGCTGATCCTGCCCGCCACTACGTTACCGAGCAGGCCGGGGAAAGAGTTTTCCTGCCAGGGGACATAGGAATCCGAGATGCGCTGTACAACATCCGCGGCTGTCATGTCATCCACACCGGCGTCCTTGAGGGCTTCACGCCAGTGGGGGTGGCCGAGCCGCGCGCCGAGCGGGATGACCAGTTCCAGGGTGCCGGTGACGCCCAGGATGACGCTGACCCGGTTGCGGTCGTACGTGCGCTCAGGCCCGTAGCCGGCATCCTTGAGTGCCTGTCCGGCCGCCACCAGGCCGAGGAGTTGGGAAGTGTCGATCGCCTCTAGCGTGGACGGCGGGATATTGAACTCCATCGGGTTGAAGGGGATCGAGGAAAGGAATCCACCGCGCTGACCATAGGTCATGTCGGGGGATTTGGGATCCTGGTCGTGATAGTCCGCCACACGCCAGTGGCTGGCGGGAATGTCGGTGATGGCGTCGATACCTTCACGGATATTGGCCCAGTATGCCGAGCTGTCTTCGGCCTGGGGAAAGAGACAGCCGATACCGATGATCGCCAGCGGAACTCCGCCGGAGGGGATATTCAGATTCAAATCGTCCTGTTTCACGAAAAGTACTCCTTGATCTGTGAGTCTTCAAGCGGTTTTGCATGCATTGCATCGGTCGGGATGCTGATTCCCTGGCAGTGGAGGAAATTGGTCCGGGTGAGAAAAGCTGCACCATACAGTATGTTGCGGGCTACGGTGGCAACCGTACGTCGGTCAGGGCTTTCCAGGAAGCTGCCGGCAACCCATTCGTTGAAAGCCCCCATAGCCGGTCCACACCAGATCTGGTAGTCGATCCTGCGGCCAGTCTGGCCGTCTTTGGCCCAATGGGCCGCCTGTCCCAGGTACCAGCGGAAGACGAGCGCCATACGGTGTTTCGGGTCGCGCTCGGCCCGCTCAACCTGGCGGGGGTCGCGACGCTGGAAATAGCTGCGAGTGTCCTGCCAGATCTGCTCAAGAGGGGCCTGGAAAAAGGTTTTCTCAAGTTTATCGCGCTCAGTCGTCGGTATGTCTTCAAGGCTGCTGCAGGAACGGTAAAGTTCATAGAGTTTGCCGGCCCGCATGGGAAACATGCTGCCGCGCTTGAGAACCTGCACGGTCACTCCCATTTCGAACATGTCGGCGGCCGGCGCCATGCAGACATCGGCCTGACGCGTTTCGGCCAGCATGCGACGCACCTCGTCCGATGTACCGGATTCGATGCAGGACTGATTGACCGAGCCGGTCATAATATAGGCGGCCCCCATGGCAAAGGCTGCAGCGGCAGCGGCAGGAGTGGCGATGCCGCCGGCCAGACCGGCACGCAGCTTTACTGAATAGCCATGCCGGACCTGCATGCGGACGGCCAGAGATTGTATGGTCGGGAACAGAGCTAGAGCCGGACGGTTGTCGGTGTGTCCTCCGGAGTCGGCCTCGGCTGTAACCTCCTGGGCCAGGGGAATCAGGGCGGCGAGTTCGGCCTGTTCGGCAGTGATTGCCCCTTCGGCGACCAGCTGCTGCAGAAATTTATCCGGAGGCGGAGAAAAGAATTTTTCGGCCAGTTCTTCCCGGGATACTTTAGCGATGATCCGGTTCGGGACAACGATCGTGCCGTCAGCAGCACGGTGAATGCCGTGGACGCGATAACGCACCAGGGGCAGCGTCAGGGCCAGGAAGGCTGACGCCTCCACCAGGCACACGCCCTTGCGAATGTACAGTTCAGCCAACGCAATTTCCAAATCAGGTTCGTGGGGGGAGTGGATCAGGTTGAAGCCGCAGGGAAAATCGGCTGACGCAAGTCGGTCTATGGTTGCTTCCACTGTCGCAAACGGCAGCCCGGCAGCGCCGAAAAAACCGAGCATACCTGCTTTACCCAGCTCCTCAACCATGGCGATGGAACTGATTCCCTTGGCCATGGAACCACCCAGATAGGGATAGCGGATGCCGAGATCAGAACAGAACATCCGGTCGCCCAGTCTCAGGCAGATATCTTTCAGACTCACGGGGTATCCGTCTAGGTCAGCTTGTGTGGCAGTTGTTTCCAATGGCAAATCTCCAAATTTGGCATCAATTGGATGCGGGCTTACCGAGTGTCACACCAGATTGATCGTCTTTCGAACAAAGTAACGCTTAAATATATATGAAACAGAGTAATAATACAAGAAAATGACTCACTAAATTACTGTGATTATGATGAAAAACAGGAGTGCCGCGAGCAAACATATGATTATAGGCGTTTTCGCAGCTTTCAGAGTTAAGCTGTGCTTGACGGCAGATAATATTTTCTGTTATGTAACACTCCCTATTTGAAGAAAAGGATGCAATCATGCCGCATATCACCATCGACGAAACACGCTGCAAGGGGTGTGGACTCTGTACCATCGCCTGTCCGAAAAAACTGGTCAGTTTGTGTGAGGCTCCCACTAATCTCGGCTTTACCATGGCGGTCTTTTCCGGTCCGGAAATATGCACCGGCTGTGCCCTGTGCGCGCAGATGTGCCCGGATGTGGCCATCACGGTATTCAAGGAGCAAAAGCCATGAGCGAAAAACTCTTTGTCAAGGGTAACGAAGCAGTAGCCATGGCTGCCATAGAAGCAGGCGTTCGCTGTTATTTCGGGTACCCCATAACT
>JANYBN010000050.1 GCA_025360785.1 Geobacter sp. | reverse complement strand
CGAAGGGCCGCCTTTGCTGTTTTAATATGGCATTGACTGGCTCCGCCGTGACGAAATCAAAACATATCCGGACAGAAACTAAATAAATGACAGGGTCATAAGATGCGTGTTATCACAGAAAGGCATCGTTTTACACTCCATATTTACCGCCATTTTAAGAGGTTTTTTAATGTCCAGATATACAACCACCAGCTATGTGCTGGCAGTAACCGCCGTATTACTAGTCCTCCACTTCCACCTTTTACCAGCGACTTTCGCAGGACTTGCTGTGTATGTGCTGACATTGAAACTCGCGCGGCACCTCCCCAAAAACATGAACCGCTTCGCGCACAAGGTTGCCCTGGGAGTAGTGGTGATTTGCGTTATTACCTGCCTGACAAGCGCCTGTGCCGCTGTCTGGTCATTCATAGGCAGCAGCCACGGCATTGCAGCCCTGCTGGCGACGGTGGTTGATACTCTCGCGGGTCTGCGCAAGGCACTGCCCGCCTCGGTTGCCGATGTGCTGCCGACAACCATTGAAGGGCTGCGACAGCAGCTTGTTGAAATAATGGGGGATCATGTCCAGAAAATATCGGTAGTCGGAATGGAAGGCATCAAGGTGTTTGCCCATATTCTGCTCGGTATGGTTGTTGGCGGAATGGCTGCCGTTCATCACTTCACGGAACACGACAAGACACCGCCATTTATCAGCGCTATGAGATCCAGACTGCGAACCCTCACCACGGCTTTTGACAAGGTAGTTTTTGCGCAGGTGAAGATCTCCGGCCTCAATACCGCTTTGACCGCCATCTATCTTCTGATCGCACTGCCGCTCTTTGGCATTCATCTCCCGATGGCGGCGATTCTGGTCCTGTTGACATTTGCCGTCGGCATGCTGCCGGTGGTGGGGAACCTCGTGTCAAACTCCCTGATCGTCGTGATAAGCCTCGGGGTATCTCCCGCTGTCGGTGCGGCATCATTGCTGTTTCTTGTATTGATCCACAAAGCCGAATATTTCATGAACGCCAGGATTGTCGGCCATGAAGTACAGGCAACCGCGTGGGAGTTGTTGAGCGCCATGCTGATCCTGGAGGCGGTTTTCGGCGTTGCCGGACTGGTGGCGGCACCGGTGGCGTACGCCTGGCTCAAGGCCGAGGTCAAGGCACAGGGGATGATCTGAGCATCTTCTTCCCAAGAGAGAACCGGAAGTAAAATCGTTTACAAAAAAGGCTGGATATGATAATTCGTCACTCATGAAAAAGCGAGCATTCACAGAAGTCGTGGTATCAGACTATGAAAAACTGAAGGTGCTGTCCAAATCGCACCTGTGCGTCGGCATGAGCAGTAGTGATGTGCAGACTATTGCTCCGTTTTTTCAAACTTATCAGCTTGCTGCCGGAACTGATATATACGAAGAAGGCGACATGGAGGCCTTCCTGCTCCTGATTGTATCGGGCAGTGTGAACGTCTGCAAAGATTACGGAATGCCGTCCGAAAAGGTAATAGTTTCATTAGGCGCCGGGGAAACTGTTGGAGAGATATCCGTTATTGATGAGCAGCCTCGCTCGGCATCCGTAGTTGCCAATACAGAGGCGGTTCTCTATGCGCTTCCCCGCAGGAATCTCGTCGAGATGTGCAACTCATCAAACAGCCTCTGGTCAAAGTTGATTTTCAACATTGCCGTGTCTCTTTGCGCCCGTCTCAGACACACCAATGACCTACTGGTAGAAACTCTGGCTGGAGGCGTAACTTCAGAATCACTTTCAGTCACCATTCCTGCTGCTGAGTCACAACAGCAGCCCTTTCTTAAAACCAACGAGTCATAGCCGTTAGTTAATCCCCGAACATCACCACCAAACGCATTTATCCTTCGAATATCCCATCTGCAGCCTCTAATTATCCGAGAAGAATATAGTTCTGTAAAATGCGTCAGAACCCGTACTGGAGAGCGAGAATAACGTTCGAATCCGTGTTCTTCACGCCGACGGGCGGCGAGTTGACATAGTCAACAATGTTGGCCAGTTTTAGTGACCATGCCGCGCCGAGAGAGGTTGAGAGGGCCGCTTCGTTGCGGAGCTGGAAATCACTGAATTTCTCGAGGCTTGGATAGAGGATGAGCTGATCGCTGAACACGATGAAGTCGGTAATATGGTACTTGAAGGTGCCGGCCAGCCGCGCCGTGAACCAGGACTTATCGGGCTGAGTATTGTGGTCTTCGGAGAGATAGGCGACACCCGCTTCCAGTGACAGATATTTCCTGGTGTCATCCCATACCTGATAGCCGAAGCCGGGGCCGACGATGGTTCGCAGGTTCAGATCCTGAAAGGTGTCGTTGAACAGTGATACACTTAACAACCCATACAATTGCCTGGTAAAAAAATAATCGTACTCTAGTGTGCCGAAGACATTCCGGGTGATAGTTTTCCCGTCAGTCTGGGCGATGTTGTAGAGGAATTGCAGCGAAAAACGGTCGATGTTCTCTTTCCTGACCGCCTCGGCGCCTACCGTCAGGGCGGAACGGTCATTATTGCCCGACTGGATATTGCCACCTGCAGTAATATTCCCCTTCCAGGGTTTGGGTGGTGGCGGGTTGAGTGCGGCGATACTCGCCCAGTCAAAGGATATGGCTCCGCGGCTGCTGTCCTCACCAATCGCAATCCTGCCATCCGGTCCGGTTGCCAGCTTCCCTTTCAGCACTTCTCCGTTTTTGAGACGCACCTCAGCGGGGGCATCGACTGTGATCTTCGTGACCCGGCCCTTCTTGATCTTCATAGGTTCGGCATAATCAGATGTAATTATTACCGTATCTCCGGCTACCTCGGTCGTCTTGCCTTTCAGAATGCTGCCGTTTTCAAGGATTACCTCATCCGGGAAAGCCGGAGGGGCAGCCACCAGGCACAACAGGCACCCGGCAACAGTCATAGCAGGCCAGAATGTTTTTTTTCTCATTGTCTTGAGCCTCCTTATCATTCTCCACATAGCAATCTGCGGAGTATTCGTCGAACGGGAAACAGGTTGGACAAAAGCACATAGAATGCCAATCGGCGTACTTGAGCCAACAATGGTAAAAACAATTAAATATCACGGCATTAAAGATGATGGCGTAGCGGCAATCGAAGTTTGAATTGACCTGTTATCTGTAACTATTTTATACGAGTAACAAGCTATAGCGCTTTTATATATCTGTTCTTGTTGATTTTTTCAGATATGCGAAAATTTTTGCAGTGTAAGATAAATATGACTTCAGAATTTATTAGCAGTTCTATTTTAAAATCATTTATGCCCAAGATAATCCGGGGAATGAAATTGAAATTGTTATAAATTTACCTGATTTGTTCTGATAAGGCGCTTTGTTATTCCGTATGACTTTTTCTGTCGCATGTCTCTGTTATCCTCCTGATATCAAGAATCAGGAGGATATACCATGGGAAAGAACAGTATTCAGTTACAAGCAGGTCTGAGC
>JANYBN010000041.1 GCA_025360785.1 Geobacter sp. | reverse complement strand
TCTCAGAGGATTGGGAAACGGGGAAAATCTATTTAAAAATGTAAACAGGAATCACCAAAAAAGAGAAAACAAATTTACAGAACAGATGTTGCTTAATCTAACGGTTTATTAAGCCAATGGCGGGGTTATGGAGCCGGAGGTGGATTTGCTTTAGAATTTGACACTAAAAAGTTAGAGGATTTACTAGAAATCGAACCAAAGCGCTACGAGTACAGTACAGGGCACTTATCTGATGTTATATACAGTGATGATGAAGAGAAATTTAAAAATGAACTATCTGCCGATCTCTCCATTATAGCTGATGCTGTGAAACTGGTTTTTGATTCAATGATAACTGGCAAGCGATTTGACGAAAGTGCTTTAAATAACAGCTATTTTTCATTTATTCGCTGTATTAGTAGGTATAAGCATTGCGGTTTTAAAGAAGAGAACGAAGTCAGAATTGTTGCTTTACCTACCGTATTAAATGAAACATTGATTAATATGGCTAAGTCCAAAGGCCATACATTTATGCCAGAAAAAGAGAGAAAATACCGTCATCAAAACGGCCATCATATACCATATATCGAACTCTTTAACTCGACGGACATTGTACTCCCGATAGATAAAATTATAGTAGGACCTCACAAAGATAAAGAAACTCGCGCAGCCACATTGCGTGTGATGCTGAACAAAACAAACATTGAAGTAACATGTTCTGATATTCCCTACGTTGGCTAGGGGAAACTTGGAAACGACCGACGAACTGCTCGACATTTTCGGCGGAATTCAAAAGGCGGCCAATAGGCCATCTTTCCTGTTTACCACCAAGCTCACACTCTTATTTCTCCAACAACTTCCTCGCAAGACCATGCAGTTCAGCGTTTGCCAGCGCGACCACCTTTTTCTTTACGGAACGGGAATATACTCCTGTTCCGTCTTTGTCAGGGGCAACCCTTCCAGCCTCTTCTTAAACAACTCCTTCTGCTTCGGCGAAAATATCTGCGACATGGCAAAGGCCAGGGAATACTCCTCGTATTTTTCCTTGCGCTGCCTGCTCTTGTCGGCATTCTGCTCAAAATAGAGTTCAAATAACCCCTTCAGCCGTTCCGGGTCGAGATCCACATCACCCCACGCGAGAGTCCGGTTGCGGGCAAGGTCGTTGCGCCACTGTTTCACCAGATCGGCATCTTCACCGGAAAGCCGCTTCTTGAACCTGCTCGACCAGGAAAAACTCAGGTGATAGAAAGAATAGAGGGACAATGACAACAGCAAGAGCCGATGGAAACGATCCTTGTCATCCTGGGCGGGTAACTGCTTCTCAACCAGATCATAAGCAAACTGGTAAGTGTCGGCGGCATTTGCCAGCAGTACGGGAAACCCCTCCCAAAGCCTGTTGTCCCGGCTCTTCACTACTTCTGCCAGCGTTTCGTTGACATCCAGTTCTTCACTCGGCTCGAACATCGGCAAGCCGAGCCTGCTCAAACTCTTCATAAGTTTAGCGTCAGTCATACAGACCTCTCTTTTGCAGCAGCTCAAGGAAGTGCTGCATGTGCGGTCTCAACCGGGCTTCCGCGATGTCAAAACTGACCAGCTCGTTGAAGTGTCCCACCAGTCGGTCAATGTCAAGGTCTGCCCTGTGCGCCTCCGCCAGACTCAGGCAGTCATTGAAATCGACCCTGGTTCCGCGCATCAGCTTGCTGGAGATAAGATCGTAGTCGTTCAAAATCCCGAGGTACAGATGCGAATATTCCTTGAGCGGCCTGTTGCCGCCTTTTTCCAGTGGAGACGTCAGCAGCTCTGTCGTGTGGATGAAATTGCCACGAAAAATATCAAATTGGAAAATCTCCCCGGCGCGCTTCCAGCCAAAACCGGTGACCGGTTCATACTCCAGCGCCCTGAGTTGCTTTATCAGATACTGATGTTCCTGAATATTCGGGACCATGAAATCAACATCTTTGGTCGATGGTTTGACTCCTGACAAGGTCATGGCCGTCCCTCCACACGCGATCAGATGAACCTTGCGCTTGAGGAAACGGTTCCACTCTTCCATGACGTTAAGAAGGTGATCTTTGTTCAGTCTGTATTCCATATGTACACTTTTATTCAATTAATTGTATCAAAAAATACATTTAATTGTACATTTACATACAAAAAATCTATTTGTCAAGCATGCTTCAAAGACATAACTCATTTCCTGAATAGTACTAATCTTCCGCCAACAGCAAAAAGTAGGGGCGCGGTCTGTGACCCGCCCGCCTTTGAAGTTGCCCTTGATCTTTACGATTGGCTAATGTTGTAGCTATTGCAGCAGGGCGGGTCTAAGACCGCGCCTCTACAGATTCAAAAAAATGAACAGAGCGGAAGATCAGTACTATTCAGCACTCATTTTGATATTTACCTGTCTGCGTAATACCGGACTTCACCTTTTTCTTTACCGAACGGGAATAATACTTTTGCAATGCTGCTGTTGGGGCTGAATTCAGAATAGAAGTATAAACAGTTCGACGGTATTCTGCGCCGAGGAGACAAGAAGTGAGAATCATATCAGTGTTACATACTGTATCATTGTGTTCCAAAATGTACTATTTTGCCTCATCCTGATCTTGTCGGTTATAAGGAAGATAGAAGGCCGGCATCTTCCATATTATTCCTTTCTTTAGCTTTCCTGCTGACTAATCACTGCAAGGCTTTGGGCCGAATCCAGAAGTCTGTCCAGATACCTTGAGTTCATCTGTTTGCGGGCCAGGTACTGTTTGACTGGCGGAAGTCTGAGAATAACACCTAGAATGGCAGCCATTGCCCTATGGCTGGTGAGCGCCTTATCGAAGATAAGGTTCTGCAGACAATGACGCTCGGTTGCCATGAGGACGACACGGTGGGCAATATTGACAGGTGTGAGCATCCTGGCCGGACGCGATGTGAGGCGTAGCGCTCCGGAGCGGCAAGCCCTGACGCAGAGAGCGCAGCCGAGACAACGGTCCATGTCGATCCGGGGGCTCATGACGCCGGGCGGCAGCTTCTGTGGATCGCAAGTCAGTTGCGCCGCTTCCACCGGACAGGCACTAACACATCTGCCACAACCGCTGCAGAGCCTGTTGTCGAGTAGCGGAGCAAAATTGGTCGTCTGTACCGTATGAAGTGCGGTAAAGCGCCGGGCTGCCTGCAGTGCATCGCAGCAGCAGCCGCAACAGTGACAGATGAAGCTGACACCTTCACGGACATTATCCCCGAACTGAACCAGCTGCTGGTCGTTGGCCTGCTGTAGAAGGTCAATAGCCTCAGGTACATCGATACGCCGCGCATGTCCATGCCGGATCAGCGGTTCTGCCATTATGTTGAAACTCATGCAGATTTCCTGAGTCGCCTTGCATGCCTTGCCGAGGTGGGACATCTTGTGGCGGCAGTAGCAGAGCCCCACGGCAATGTGCCTGGCGGTGCGGATGACTGCGCTTGTTCGCTCGTAATCAAGCACCTGACTAGAATTATCTGAGGAGAGGGCCGGTTCATGGACTAAAATCCGGCCCGGTTTTGTTTCACCACGGACAAAGAGATCGCGAATGAAATTCTCCTCGACGTTCAGGTACTGGTAGAAAAGTTCGCTCAGGGCCTGTTGATCTATATCAGTGCGAATCCGCATGAGGGATAGTTCAAAAAATCCCGCCATGGGTGGAGGGAGAACATAGTAAGTCTCATCATCCCGTGACAGGTCGAGAAGCAGTGAGCGGGAGGCGAGGCCGTCGAGTGTTTTCCTCGCCTCGCTCTCACTGGTTGCCCAGGCCTTTGCTGCGCGCCTGGCCGTAAACGGCATGATCGGAAGCCTGGATACAAGTCCTGCTTCATGATCCGTGAAGAGAATGGCTAGGATTTTGAAAAGGAGTGGTGACGGATATGCGCCTTGTGGAAATCTGTTAAGTCGTTCGACAAGTTGTCGGTACCCGAGTTGGGGCGCATGATAGGACATGGAAATACCCGTAAACTGTAGTTGTAGCAATCAGGATCAGACGGCACTTATCGAGACATTTGTTGGTTTTGTGATTCCGGTCTTGAACATGAACAATCATATTCTGTGCCAAATGTTTTGCAAAAATAACTAACTATATAGTTATGTTAGCGGTGTGTTGGATTTGGTGAGATGGTAGTGTAATGAGCAATAGGTATGACTTAAATATGTGGATTGTTCAGAAAAACCGCATGGAAGCGGAGTTTTGAGAGAAGTTAATTGCTTTGCCGGTTGTTAGCTTAAGTGTTATTCCACGGCAGTGGCCTTTACTTTGTTATTCCGAAGATTGTAAAATATCAGCATTCGGAATGATTAGTTACCTTCCATAAATACTTTGCTAAATCACAAAGATACTACATTTTTCTTCAATAATCCTCGGTTCGGACATCAAACTTAACATTCATAAACATGTGACAAATTTGTATCATGCCTGAATTAATGAAGTATTGTGCTGACATTGACTGGCATGATATTTGGATTTGTTCAGCGGTTGACACAGGTGAATGATCAGCAAACAGCAACTATGAAAAGGCTATCAAGTAGCCTCGGAAGCGCATTTCACCCATGGGAGATGCCGCATGATCGAACTATTACGCAGACGCCGCAGTATAAGAAAATTCACTCCTGAAAAAATTGCCCCGGAAACTATCAAAACAATCATTGAAGCGGCTCTCATGTCTCCATCATCATGGGGCATAAAACCGTGGGAATTCATTCTCGTAGACGATCCTGAAAAACTTCTGAAACTCTCCAAAGCAAAACAGTATGGATCGGAATTCCTGAAAAACGTGCCGCTTGGGATAGTTGTCTGCGCCGACAGCTTAAAATCGGATGTTTGGGGTGAAGATTGCTCACTTGCGGCGACAATTATCCAGCTCACAGCACTGTCGTTAGGGCTTGGCAGCTGCTGGACTCAAATACGCAGCCGGCAGTATGATTATAAAAAAACTTCCGAGACCTACATCCAGGAACTTCTCAGGCTGCCTGATCACATAAAGGTTGAATCCATTTTGGGTATCGGCCATCCTGCCGAGAAGAAAAGTCCCGTATCCGCCGATAAACTTCCTTTCGACAAGATAAGATACAACCGATGGGCTTGAACCACAGCCCAAAGAGCATGAATTCCTCAACGTTATGGTAGATATGTTACAGCTCCGCAATAATGATAAATATTTCCACTAGTAAAACAGTTGTAATTTCAACTCGTTGTCTCTGTTAACTTCCGGACCTATCCATCCATACATAAATAATTAACATCCTCATTTACATACCGCAGCTGTAACATACCTGACTAATTGATTCTTTTAAAAATCAGATCTGGCATGATGTTTGGATTTGAACCTCTGCTGATAATTGATTGCAAGGAGGTAAAAACACCATGGTAAACAGGGATATATTTGGAGAACTGGAGGATTTTAATAATGAAGTTGATGAAGTATTCCGGAGCGCTGGATACATACGCCCCACAGGGGCAAATTTTCTGGCTTTGTCAACTTCGCGGCGTTTTCCACATAATGTCTTCAGTGCAAATGAACGAAGAATTAACATGTCCAGTTATATTTTATAGCTTTGATGCTGTTCGTTTAAAACATTCTATCTGACTCTTGGAATGAGAGTAGCACTCTTGCGCCGAGGCAAAAACATCAAGGAGGATTTCGACATGGCAAACTGGGATATGTTAAGGGAATTGGATAACTTGAGAAAGGAGGTTGATGAGGCCTTTCTCGGCGCAGGATTCGCTCGTCCCTTCGGATCAACGTTTCTTGCGCCGATAACCACTCGGCGTTTTCCACTGGTAAACTTTAGCGAAGACGATAGCAATCTGTATATCGCCGCACTTGTACCGGGCGCAGATCCCAAAAGCATTGACCTCTCGGTGGTGAGGAACAATATCACAATAAGCGGGGAGCGGAAAACATTTGATGAACAGGAGGGGCAAATTGTGCATCGCCGAGAACTCGGCACCGGCAACTTTTACCGAACGTTGGAACTGCCGGTCGATATCAACCCCGATAAGATTAGTGCTGAATGCAAAGAAGGCATCATGAAAATAATCCTTGGTAAAGCCGACCACGCCATACCCAGAAAAATCGAAATTAAGCCTGCATAACATTGGTCAAAAACAATCAAATCAATTTCACTGATAAAGGAGATAATTGTTATGGCAAACACAAGTGTAGCCAAAAGAGAAGATAAATTAGGCGTCCAAAATCGTGAAGAAACAAGGGCAAGTGAACGATACATCAAACCCGCGGTGGATATTATCGAGACGAAGAATGGGTTGACCTTGATGGCTGACATTCCCGGGGCAGCGAAGGAGGCAGTGGATGTCAATGTTGACAAGGGAATTTTAACCGTTAACGCACCTGTGTCACTTAGCATGCCGGGGCGGTCCTTATATACCGAATTCGAATTTGCTCATTACTACCGCCAGTTTTCGATTCCGGAAACTATGGATCACGAAAAGGCAAAGGCTGAGTTTAATAACGGTGTCCTGACGCTGAATATCCCGGTTGCAGAGGCGGCAAAACCTCGCAAGATTGAGGTAAAGGTAGCGTAATTATTATTAGCCTGATCCTGGGAGGTTATTAATGTCGCCTGTTCAATGGAAAGAAACGCTGGAGCGTGTACAGAATAAAGCCGGTCGCATTCTGGATAAGTTTAAGCCGGAAAATACAGCGGATAACGCACGTGAACGGATAAGCGAGGATATGCTTCCGGCTTTCATGCAGTTTGGTGGTCCGCCTCTCGACATGCGTGAGACAGATGATGAGTTGATAGTTACAGCCGAAGTACCTGGACTGAAAAAAGAGGATTTTTCGATTGAGTTGGTCGGAAGCCGGCTCGTGATCCGGGGTGATAAAAGATTCTCACGAGAACGTAAGGGATCTGATCAAAGTTATATATCCGAATGCAGCTACGGCAGTTTCACCCGTAGCTTGCTGTTACCGTATGATGTCAATGACAGCAAGATCAAAGCCGACCTCAAGAGCGGAGTTCTCACTATCCGGATGCCAAAATCGGATTCGGAGCGGAAGCGGCGACATCGGGTACCTATCGCATAACACATATAATGGAGGATTAGATCATGGCAAACGAAAAACAGGAAATAGCAATCAGGAAATCAGGCGAGCATAAAAATGAATTACAGAGGCATTCATCGCCGTTCGCGGAAATGGAGCGAATGTTCGATGATTTTTTTCAGCGGCGCTTATTTTCACCATCGTGGCTTCCTAACGTGCGGTTTCCAGACTTTACTGATGTGTCAACTTCGGTAGATATGTATGAAGAAGGGGATGACCTCATAATCAAGGCGGAAATTCCTGGCTTGAAGAAAAATGAGATCAGCATAGATTTCGCGGATGATGTTGTTACAATCACCGGGGAAAAAAGATCGGAAGAGAAGACCGAACGCAAAGATTATTATTGTGTTGAACGCTCTTTCGGTTCGTTTAGCAGAAAATTGCGTCTACCGGTTGAAATACAAATTGATAAAGCCCATGCCTTATTCAAGGACGGCGTACTCGAAATCAGGATGCCGAAAAGTGAAACAGCAAAGCGAAAGACCCGAAAAATTACTGTTGAATAAGCGGCAATTGACATGATTCATGAGTCATATATGCATGCAATGGTATTGGAGCGCCCCGGTGCGAAGCTAAAAGCGATGAAACTGCCGGTTCCGACAGTTCGCACCGGGGAACTACTCCTTAAAGTTCAGGCCTGTGGCATTTGTCGCACAGATCTTCACATTATAGACGGTGAGCTGGTCAATCCCAGGCTCCCATTGATACCGGGACATCAGATTGTTGGAGTTGTAGAGACAGTGGGGGAGGGCGTTAGAGGCTTTCATTCCGGCGATCTGGTAGGAGTGCCGGGGCTGTGCGAAACGTGCGGCGCCTGCAGACACTGCAGGTCCGGGCGGGAGAATCTCTGTGACCGGGCCGTTTTTACCGGATACCAACGTAGCGGAGGATTTGCCGAATACTGTACTGCCAACGCCGGTTTCTGTTTCAGTATTCCTGATGGCTATTCAGCAACTCAAGCTGCTCCTCTGCTGTGCGCCGGGATGATCGGCTACCGTTCACTGAATATGACTGGAAATAGGAAAGCGGCTGGGTATATATGGATTTGGCGCAGCGGCTCATATTGTGGCCCAGGTTGCGCTCTGGGAACACAGGCAGGTGTATGCTTTTACCAGAGAAGGTGATGTTTACGGACAGCGTTTTGCTCTGGAAACAGGTGCATCCTGGGCTGGGGCAGCAACGGAGCGTCCGCCGGTGGAGCTGGACGCAGCAATAATTTTCGCTCCGGCAGGCGAACTTGTTCCGCTGGCGCTTCGTGCGGTCGGCAAAGGTGGCGTGGTGGTCTGCGGCGGCATTCATATGAGCCCGATTCCCGAATTCGAGTATGAACTTTTGTGGGGCGAGCGAAAACTGGTTTCGGTGGCCAACCTGACCAGGCTGGATGGCGAAGAATTTCTGGAATTGGCTCCGCGAATACCGGTTGTGACAAAGGTAGAGGTATTCCCGCTGGAAAATGCCAATGAGGCGCTGAATGCCCTGAGAACTGGACTTATCAAAGGGTCTGGAGTCCTGGTGCCATAAAAATATTCAGGAGGTACAATAACCATGGTTACCGCAAACAGGAGAACTGGAGAAAAAGGACAGCGAACTCCACATAATCTTGATTCTTATCAGGAAAAGGGTGGAGTCAAAGGCGCAGCTTATTGTTCATGTGGCGCCGTTTTTCGCGACAAGCGCTGGTACAGCGAAGACGGTGGCTCAGTTCGGCAAGAAGGACATGAGCTTGTCTGCCCGGCTTGTAAGCGGATAGCGGACAGGAACCCGGCAGGGATTGTGTCACTGAGCGGTGATTTTTTTGAGGCTCATGAGGAAGAGATTCACAATCTGATCAATAATACGGCTCAAGGCGCAGTTAAAAAAAATCCGCTCGGCAGGGTTATAGATATCTGCAAAGAGAAGGATTGCATAACTATAACCACTACAGACGTCAAACTAGCTCAGAAGATAGGTCGGGAAGTTTATAAATCACATGGCGGCCAGCTTAATTATATCTGGAGCCACGCCGAGGCCCCAGTAAGAGTAACATGGACCCGTTGACCAATAAACAGAGTAGCACTATATTAGATGTTATCCTGTTCATATATCTGGAGCCACGCTGAGGTCAAGCCAAAATGAGATATAATCCTGATTTACAATATAGATGTACAATTATTAGAGGTAAATCCATTTCAAGAATGGATGATTATCTTCCAATTTATGCCGAAATATTAAATGAAATTTGTCCGATACCTTCAACTCGGTTT
>JANYBN010000019.1 GCA_025360785.1 Geobacter sp. | reverse complement strand
TAACTCGTTCATATGTAGTTACAGCCATGTTTATAATAGTATAAATAAGTTTCTATTATTATAAGCAAGCTTCTAATGCTATAAACCTAAAAAGCTTATATTATTATAAGCATTAACTGCTTCATTCACTTCTAAGGGTTTCCAATACTATAAACCATATTGTATTTATCCACTCTTCTTAGTTTCTATTACTATAAGCTTTTCCGATTTTGTTCCGGCAAACCTTTGCTCAGCCACTACTACCGAGCGCATTCCATATGGAAAACAATCCACCACTGGACTGAATCGCCAATAGTTTTATAAGGATCGTTTTGCTTGTTTTACCTTTCGGACGGTCTCACAAAACCCGACCATCTAATGGTCGGACGGTTGTTCAGTTTATCCTGCCTCATTACTGAAACTCGAAGCACCCATAGTGGCTTCTATCGGAAATATCCTGCCATCCGGTAATGGTCATATCTAGCATCTGGGCCGCGGCATCCGTAACTCTGTCCACCAGAAAGCCCTTCACTCCTTGACTTAGATCTGAAGCCAAATTGTAGTCGAAAGTTGAGTTGCCGAAACCACTACCTGATCCCTCAAAAAAAACACCCACATTACCTGGGATAGACAGGTGATATCCCGCAATTTTCAATCCGTGCATTTTTAAGACAATATCTTTGATTAGTGGCAGAAGGCTTTTTAAACAAGCTACTTTTTTAGTCTCGCCTTCTTTAAGTGTAATCGCACCTACCTGGATTTTGAGGTATGTAGCAATAACGTATTTGGCTCCCTTCACCGCTACCTGAGCTCCACTCTTCCAAGCACTTTGATACCAATGGATGTTCTTGTAGTCCCCGACCTGGTCGTGCAAAAGCCACTCCGTCAGGATCCACTGGATACCTCTGCCGAAGCGTGCGGTCCTTACCCTGGACGGCTCATAGGCCCAGTGTCCACTATCATCCCTGCATGCGCCGCCTTTAGTCATCAGCACCGTTTTTGCCATGGCCTGCCGGTTGAATTTTTCGCAGGCAGGAATGACTGCCCCGCTCACGGGATCGACTATGGCCACTTTTCGCCCGTCCCCGTCGACCATACAGTAGTCGCGTAAGGGCTCGGAGTCAGCTGATATTGTAGCGGTTCCACCGGTTAGGGCTGCAGCAATCTTTGCCGTCAGTTGCCGGCTGAAGGCAGTCGGAACCTGGTAAAAAGCTGTCAAGGAACCACTACCTTTCTTCAGAACTCGCCCCGCGGACGACACGCCGCTTATAATGGCCGTACGGGGGTTGATATGCTGCTCGACCACTTCCTGGCATGCAGTATCGCCTGCAGCCGATATCTTCTCGAAGAGATCCATATACTCAGCGCTGATCTGATCGGGGTCTATCTGGAACATGAATGTGTATTCGGTTGACGATCCAGGCAAAATAGCGGGTGAGCCATAGATAGATTTGATGATATTGGCATCCAGCGCATTATTAATAGCCCTGGCATTATGAATAGAGTCGTAAAATTCGGGAGGGGCCTCGGAATCGATATTCACAGGAATGTACACCGGCAGTGTTTGTCGCTGAGCCTTCAGGTGATCCAGATGAAGATAGGTCGTCACTTTGACAACGTAGCGATCCTCGATGTTATTCCCGTATTTATTTACGCAGGAATCCAAAGCGGCGGACGGACTCCGCCGGTACGCGACAGGCTTTACGACTTCTGTGCTCATCGTTGAGTGCGGCTCCAGAACGCCATCGCTGTTTATATCCGACATGCTGCTGTCGGATATGACTACCGTGCTGAGAGAGTAACCAGTGGCGTTAAAAGGATCGAAAGCGGCCATATCAATATTTGCATGGGTTGGGTCATCGTTTGTGAAATCGGTAAGTTTAGCCAGTATGGCATCCCGATCCACCTTGGAAACATTAGACGTCAATGCCTGCAACGTTTTGCCCGTTATCGAATCAGTGATTGATTGCCCCACCTCGATAGCAAGCGATTGCGGGTCGTGCGCTGAAACATGGTCGCTTTGGGGTGCCGAGCTGACACCAAGGTTCTCCAGACAGTCCCGAAGAGCGGTGTCGGTCAGCCCCATGCAGGAAGCCGGAATAACATCCTGTTTTTTCAGGGACGGGATAGCGGTTGAAGAAGATGCAGCTGATGATGGGGCGTCACTGATGGCCGATGCAACGCGTTTGGTCGCTGAAGCAGGAGTAAAATAAAGGGCAAAATCGGAGAGCATGGCATCCGGCAGCATTTTCTGGAGAGTGTTTGTGCTCGCCGGCACCAGCTTGAAAACGCTTGTATTCTCGGAGTAGAGCTCGCCGCTGGCTGGGAATTGCGGCTGAGCAGCCGGAAGCTCCACATGTTTTCCCTCTTTCAGATAGTTGTAATAAACATTGTTAACGTTGTCACCCCCTTGATTCCCATTGTTATTGGAACATCCCGGTATGATCAAAACCAACGACACCAGACAGATCAGAAGAAAAAATAAGGCATGTTTATGCACAGTCCACCTCCAGCTTTTATTTTTTTACATCATTGGATCGACTTTTAAGTGCCTGTGCATGTCTTGGGAGTTCCCAAGCGCTGCTGCCGGCGTTTTTAAATTAGCTGTAAGCGTAAAAAATTACAATTAAAAATGGACTATATAACCGGCATTGGATTCATGTCAAAGGAGAAAGCACATTCACTATCACAAATGATACTTTTAGCAATTATATAGGCCATCTCAACAAAACCAGGGTTCTGACTTGCCCTCACCTGAATATAAATAAGTGCGTTAAAAAACCGCAGAAAATTATTTCTAACTTACCGCCCCGAAAATCGGGATAAGTGCGTTAACGAAACTATTCTCTGCAAAAATCCATAGAGAATAGTTTCTAACTTACTAATTGACAAAGTCCCGCCAATCTGTTTTAGTGCCGCCAACATCATTCGTAACTATTTAAAATAACTGAATTATTTTAGTTTTGCTAAATAAATTTATCAAGGAGAATTAACAGCATGGAAAAATACCGATTTCGTAAAGTCATGGCGGCTAACCGGGGTGAAATTGCCATCCGCATCTTTCGAGCCTGCACCGAGCTTGGCATCGGCACGGTGGCACTCTATTCCGAAGAGGATAAACTTTCCCTCCATCGCTACAAGGCTGACGAAGCGTATCTGATCGGCAAGGGGAAGTCGCCGATCGACGCCTATCTCGGGATTGACGAGATCATCGCCCTTGCGCTCCGGGCCGATGTCGATGCGATCCACCCCGGTTATGGCTTTCTGGCTGAAAATGCCGAGTTTGCCGAAGAGTGCCGGGTCAATGGCATTACCTTTATCGGCCCTACCGCCGAGATGATGCGCGCATTGGGGGATAAGGTCTCCGGAAGAAGAGCGGCGATTGCCGCCGGTGTCAATGTGGTACCCGGAACGGATTCTCCGATCGAGAAGGAAGAAGATGCGCTGATCTTTGCCAAGGAGCATGGTTACCCGATCATTATCAAGGCGTCGGCAGGCGGCGGCGGGCGCGGCATGCGTGTGGCCAACACCAAAAAAGAGCTGCTTGAGGGGCTTGTTGCGGCCAGCAGCGAGGCCAAGGCTTCGTTCGGCAACGCCGAGGTTTTTCTGGAGCGCTACCTGGCTCACCCGAAACATATAGAAGTTCAGGTGCTGGGGGACAACCATGGCAATCTGGTGCACTTCTTCGACCGTGACTGCTCTGTACAGCGGCGTCATCAGAAAGTTGTCGAATTTGCCCCGTCACTCTCTCTGACTCAGAGCCAGCGCGAAGAGCTCTGCACGGCGGCGCTTAAGATTGCCGGACATGTCAAATACCGTAATGCCGGCACCATAGAGTTCCTCGTTGATCAGGAAGGGAAACACTACTTTATCGAGATGAACCCCCGTATCCAGGTGGAGCATACTGTGACCGAAATGATTACCGGGCGCAATCTGGTGCAGAACCAGATCCTGGTCGCCTGCGGTCACAAACTCTCCGATCCTGAGATCAACATTCCGTCGCAGAGCGCCATCGACATGCGCGGCTATGCCATTCAGTGCCGCATTACCACTGAAGATCCTGCCAATAATTTTGCTCCCGATTTCGGAACGCTGACTACCTACCGTTCGGCCGCCGGGTGCGGCATCCGTCTTGATGCCGGCAACGCCTTTACCGGCGCCAAGATCACCCCCCATTATGATTCGCTGCTGGTCAAGGTCAGTTCCTGGGGGCTTACATTCACTGATGCGTCCAACATCATGAACCGTGCCCTGCAGGAGTTCCGTGTGCGCGGAGTCAAGACCAACATCGGCTTTCTGGAAAACGTCGTCACCCATCCGGTTTTCCTTCGCGGACAGTGCGACACCTCCTTTATCGAAAAGCATCCGGAACTGCTCCACTTCCGTGAAAAGCAGGACCGTGCCAGCAAGGTACTCAACTTCCTGGGCGAGGTGATCGTCAACGGTTCACCAGGAGTGGTAAAGCCGCTCAAGTCAGCTGAATTGATCGAAGCCCGTGTGCCCTTTGTCGATACCACCAGGCCGCGTCCGGCCGGTAGCAAGGATCTCTTTATGCAAATGGGAGCCGAGGGGCTCTCCAAATGGATTCTGGAACAGAAAAAACTGCTGATTACCGACACGACCATGCGCGATGCTCATCAGTCCAACCTGGCAACTCGCGTACGGAGCTATGACCTGCTCAAGATCGCCGAACCGACCTCCTATCTGGGCGCCGATTTGTTCTCTCTTGAGTGCTGGGGTGGAGCGACATTTGACGTCTCAATGCGCTTTTTGAAGGAAGATCCCTGGCAGCGGCTGCACAAGCTGTCGGAGCAGATTCCCAATATCCTGTTCCAGATGCTGCTGCGCGGTTCAAATGCGGTCGGATACACCAATTATCCCGACAACGTGGTCCAGAAATTCGTCGAAGAGGCAGCCGACTCCGGCGTCGATATCTTCAGGATCTTCGACTCGCTCAACTGGACTACCGGTATGAAAGTGGCAATGGACGCGGTGCGTAAATCCGGAAAAATCTGTGAAGCCTCCATCTGCTATACCGGTGACATCACCGATCCGAAACGGGACAAATACCCGCTTGAATACTATGTCAATATGGCGAAAGAACTGGAGAAAATGGGCGCGCACATCCTGGCGATCAAGGATATGGCCGGTCTCTTGAAGCCGCTTGCGGCCTACAAACTGGTCAAGGCGCTCAAAGAAAATATCGGCATCCCGATTCATCTGCATACCCACGACACCTCCTCAAACGGCAGCGCCATGCTGCTTAAAGCAAGTGAAGCCGGTGTGGATATCGTTGATGCCGCGCTCTCATCACTCTCCGGCCTGACCGCCCAGCCCAATCTGAATGCACTGGTGGCGACCCTGGAAGGGAGTGAGCGCGATCCGCTCGTCAACGCTCCGGGGCTGCAGAAACTGGCCAACTACTGGGAGACGGTGCGCGATTACTATTCCCCGTTCGAGTCCGGTCTCAAAAGCGGCACCGCCGAGGTGTATCACCACGAAATCCCCGGGGGGCAGTATTCCAACTACAAGCCGCAGGTTGCGGGTCTGGGGCTGATCGAGCGATGGGATGACTGCAAGGAGATGTACCACAAGGTCAACATGATGTTCGGAGACATCGTCAAGGTTACCCCTTCATCCAAGGTTGTCGGCGACATGGCGATGTTTCTGGTCAAGAACAACCTGGAGCCGGAGGATGTTTTCACTTCCAAGGAGGATCTCGCTTTCCCCGAGTCGGTCGTCGGCATGTTCAAGGGGATGCTGGGTCAGCCGTATCAGGGGTGGCCGGAGGAACTCCAGAAGATCATCCTGAAAGGGGAACAGCCGATTACCTGCCGTCCGGGCGAGCTGCTGGAACCGGTCGATTTTGAAGAGGAGAAGCTGAAACTGGAGGAAAAACTGGGTCATCGCATCGATGACCGGGCGCTGGTTTCCGCGATCCTCTACCCGAATGTCTATCCGGAATTCGATCGCCACCGTCAGGAGTTTTCTGATATTTCGGTTATTCCGACGCCAATCTTTTTCTATGGACTGGAGCCGGGCCAGGAAACATCGATTGATATCGAGCAGGGCAAGACTCTCATCATCAAGCTTAACACCGTTGGAAAAGTGCAGAGTGACGGTACGCGTGCCGTATATTTCGAGTTGAACGGCAACAATCGCTCGGTTGTGATCCGTGACCAGTCCGTACAGAGTGACGAGGCGGTGCGGGTCAAGGCTGAAAAAGGTAATCCCTGCCACCTGGCGGCGCCGATGCCGGGCAAGGTGTTGAAGGTGAACGTCAAGGCTGGTGACGCTATAAAGGCCGGCGATGTGTTGATGGTCACCGAGGCGATGAAGATGGAGACGAACATCAAGGCCAAAGCTGATGGCGCGGTGGTCGATGTAAAGTTTAAAGAAGGGGATAAGGTCGAAAAGGATGATCTGGTGATTGTCTTATCGGAATAAAAGTATTTATTGATATGGCAACTCTGCGCCCCGCTCCCGTTAGGAGTCGGGGCGTTTTGCTTGCGCATCATTTAGTTTTGAAACTACTGCTGATATGGTAGATTACAAAGGATGTTTAGAAAACAAAGAGGCGCGAATGCGTATTTATTTTGAAACTTTGATTCTCCTTCCACTGCTGGTTGTGTGCTTTCAGTTCTACTTCTTTTCGGTGGGCAGTGAAGGGCGGAAGCGACAGGAAAGGTGCCAAAAGCTCGGGATTGTCTTTATGACTTTGGGGGTAGTGGCTCTGGTCTTTAAATCGACCCCTCTGGCCTTTTTCGGACTTGTTTTGATGATGTTAGGATTTCGCTTGATTGCCAAAGGGCTTGACCGTTTGGACAAGAAGATATTTATCGACCGGTTAAATGATGATAAGTAGTATAATCCCGATATTAATATAGATCTCTGAGGAGGCACACATGGACAAACATTCCTGGAACCCGGCCGAACTGCTGCAGCTGTCGGGCGGCTACTGGAGCACCTGCGCCCTGCACGCCGGAGTGAAACTTGATCTGTTCAGCCACGCCGGTACGGCGTCAGAACTGGCACAAGCCACCGCCAGCGATGTGCGCGGGGTGGAAATGCTGCTTAATGCCCTGACGGCGCTGGGGCTGATGGAAAAGGAGGGAGAGCGTTATGCGGCGACCGCCTTTGCGACAGAATTCCTTTCGCGTACTTCGCCACGCTACCTGGGTTACATCATCATGCACCACCATCACCTCATGGACGGATGGTCACATCTCGACGAATCTGTCCGGAGCGGTACACCGATTCGTGGCCGGGTCTCCCATGACAGTAACGACTCCGAGCGGGAAAGTTTTGAAATGGGGATGTTTAATCTGGCGATGCTGAATGCCCCGAAGATCGTCTCCAAGGTCGATCTGCAAGGGAGACGCCGCCTGCTCGATCTGGGTGGAGGACCCGGCACCTATGCGATCCATTTCTGTCAGGCCAATCCACAGCTTACGGCGACCGTCTACGATCTCCCCACGACCCGCCGTTTTGCCGAAAAAACGATAGCCTCCTTCGGCCTCAGCGACCGGATCACGTTTCAGGAAGGGGACTTCATCGGCGATGACGTTCCGACCGGGTTTGACGTGGCCTGGCTGTCGCACATCCTGCACGGCGAAGGACCCGAGGGGTGTGCCGTCACACTGCAGCGTGCTGTTGCAGCATTGGAACCGGGCGGTATGCTCATGGTCCAGGAGTTTATCCTCGACGACAACATGGAAGGCCCGCTGTTCCCTGCGCTGTTCTCGCTCAACATGCTGCTGGGCACTCCGCAGGGACGTTCCTATTCTCAGAGTCAACTGGAAGCGATGATGACCGCTGCCGGTGTCGGCTCGATCCGGCGGTTGGAGTTGGACCTGGCCAATGGGTCCGGTGTCCTGGCCGGCATCGTGGAGCATCGACCCTGAAGCGGCCTTACTCCAGCTGCCGCCGGCAGTGGCTTAACTGAACGAAACGCCCCGCCTCCTAAAGGAGACGGGGCGTTTCTGTTTTGAAAAATAATAATCATAAAAATATCAGGGCAAAAGCAGTTACCGCAGAGTACGCAGAGGAAAAGCAAAAGAGTTGATGATTTTGGTGTAACCAGTTTGTTTATGGTTTTGTTGCTTGGAAGCGCTTACTTTTGGCTGCTTCTTTGCGGTTAAACTGTCGTTTCTGCATTATTGCTGTAAATATCTGTGTGAAATCTGTCGGTGGAAATTACACATAATTAAAAAAGCTATGCAACTAATACAAATTAGCAATTTATATTAGTATGTTAGGTGTTGGTATGCTGGTTGCTAGACTGAATAAGTGATATTTTTCAGATGGGATGTGCCGCATCCTCAACAATAGGAGGAACTTATGAAAACACTGGCGTTGATTACGGCAACAGTTGTCTTCACTTTCCTGCTGTTTTTTCTTAATGATAGTTTATCCGCCGAACATTTGGAACATCACGAGTTTGAGGTAGATAACTCCGGAGATCCGAATGCTTGCATTGCCTGTCATGATGGAGTGAGTGCCCCTTATGCCCGCTACTGCACCACAGACTGTAGTGCAGCAACTGCTCATTCCATCCTCAAGGAGTATCCTCCCAGTCAGAAGGTGAGCTCATACGCGCCGGTTGAATCATTGTTGGAAAAAGGTATTCGTCTGTTCAACGGCAAGGTGGCTTGTATCTCGTGTCATGACCTGAAAAATAATACGGAAAACCATTTGGTAATCGACAATAGAGGCAGCGCTCTCTGCTTCAGTTGCCATTTGATTTAATTGGGGCAAAGATCAGGAGTGTAACTACAATAAAAAAAGCGGAGCCAGAAGGCCCCGCTCGATATGCTTACATAGGTTTGCGTAGTTATTTGACAACGCCAGCAATGACTGCCGGCGCTGAAGAAATGGCCGGTTCAGCACCGTTTGACGATGTGGGGTCAGCGAACTCCGACATCAATGGCAAAGCCAGGGTCGTTGTCGTCAATGCTGCACAACTCCCGGCCGTCGCCTTTTTCATGCGTTGCTCAACATCCAGAGGCTTTACATAATAAGTGGTTGAGCCTGATGCTACCGTGGATGCCTCTGGAATAATGAATTCCGGCACCCACCGGATATTTTGATTGTTCCCCTGTGATGAGCAATCAGCCAGATTTCCATCTCTCATATCAACACATTTTCCAGGGATACCGTTCAACTGGCCAAAACCGGCATAATCCAGCGCGAAGGTTGCTGGAGCCGTTCCACCATATTTCGCATCCGAAGACGTATTGCCAGTAGCCACATAAGTGTACTTGATCTGCAATGGCGGGTCAAATGTAAGAAACTTGCCATTGGTATCTTTGAGTGCTGTGAACTGGTTAAAAGGATTGCCGCCGGTTTCCCATGTATAGAAGACGTTCAATTTGCTCCAGGCATTCCAGGTGCAGGTTTGATTGGGGTTGTTGTCGCAGGCCAGTGCCGCAATATTGCCGGCAACGGTTGGATCGAACAGCGGCCCGGTCTGTACGCCCCACTGTTGAGCTGTAGTTGTGCTGGTCAGCTGGGATGCTCCTGATTTCAGGACATAGCTGCTGCCGTCAAAAGAATAGCTATTTAACTTGTCAACTGCCGTGACCGGCGCTTCATTGAAAAAGCCCGATTCAGCAAAGAATGGAGAACTGGTTGATATGTTAGCAGGATCAATGCAGCCGTTGGCACAGGCGAACTTCGCCGGGATAGGATTCGCGGGGTCATTTGGATAAACAATGTCTTCCGAATAATAGACCACCTGCATTGAATCGGTCGGAGCCGTACAGCTCATTGTCGGTTGTTGCCCCATTGCCGGCGGTGTAAAGGTGCAGGTCAGGTTGATAATGACCTGTCCGCCGACCGATTGTGACCAGAGGTTGATATTCTGATTGGTGAAGCCGGTTATTGCGGTTCCGCCATTCGGAATATCTGTGTATGTGTTGGCGGTCTGGTCAAACTTGGCAATCTTGACGAAGTTGGTGCCGTTCCAGATGACGCGGTAGTTGACCGATTGAGGCGGATTGGCATTGGTCATCTCCATCCAGCCGTCCAGCGGAATGTTCTTGATGGCGCCCAAGGTCGTGCTCTGGCGTGTATGCTTCTTCATCTTGCCGCCGGCTACCAGCGCGGTGTACGTCGCATCTGCCGCACCGTTAAAGCCCTGTTTGGTTACCGTAGCGCCATTTGCAATGCTGCCGTTCCCCTGGAGCCAGAGTCCCCAGTAGCCCATCCAGCCCGAACTGCCATCGGCCAGCTTGATGGGGAAACCCGAGTTTCGATCGACCCTGGCGCCATTTGAGTTGTAAAGTCCATACCGCCAGGCGGAAGTCTCGAATTTGCCGCGATCGAGGCAGACATCTTCTGAGGCGTTTTTACGATGAAAAAACAACGAATTGTAGGCGATATTCTGACTCTCAATGGTGCCGTTAGTGTTTCTGTTAACGGAACCGCTGCCGGAGGCGCCATCGGATGAGCGTTGCAAGGCGGCCAGTTGCGTATTGTTATAAGGGCCCTGGTTCAAGTCCTGTGAGCCGAATTGAAGTGATGTCTGACCGGTTGCAGTATCCTTTACGGTTTTCAGGAATCCTTTGAAGAGGGGCTGAGCTGACGAGTTTGCCGTACCATTTGCTTTCAATGGATAGGCGACGAAGTTCATCGTGAACTGTCCCAAAGGATTTGTCGTGCTGCTGGCCTCGGTGATTTCAGCCCTACCCACGATCGCTTTGGCCGGATCTGAGTTCCTGGCCTTCTCATGGATCCAAAGTTTAACTATTTGCGGAGAACTGTTGTCCGGACGGGACGAGTTGACAGTGAACTCCTGGAAATCCGGCGCACCGGCACCGGCATTCTGGCCGGCATTGGCATTCTGGTCAGTGCCACCACTACAGAGTTTCTTGTCCACCAGCGCTTTGTAGTCACCCTTGTTAAGCATGGAGTCATAGCCGGTCTGTCCCATGGAACAGAGAATCTCGTTGACCGTTCTGAATGCATCGGTCGAACCTTCTTGAACGTAGACGTTCGTCTTGTCTTTCATGTAATCGGATGCGTCCGGAAAGCTTACCGCCAGGGAAACCGCTTTGCCGATTCCGCCATTAGTCTGGTTGGGGTCAACACCGCTCACCTTGTTGGCAATCGTGAGTGCGCTTGTCGCAGTGGTGACAGGAGGGGTGATTGTGTTGCCGGTACTGCTACTGCCACTGCCGCCACCGCATCCGGCAAGAACGGCAGCCGCAAGTGATACAAGACATAAATTCCGCATTCTCATGTTATTCTCCTTTTCAAGTAGAACGTCATTAAAACCTTGGGACTGCCGCACGATCGACTTCTCCGACTTCGTTAACCTCCTCTCCGCTGTAGATTATTTACTATTTATGGGAGTGTTGTTGCTGGGTGGCTGTTGCGCTTGGTATCCCCGCTGCTGTGCCTGCTGCATCAACTGGAAATTGCGGTAGCGCGATTCGTTCTCATGGTGTTTGCCATCGTTCTCTGCTTTTATCCGGAGCTGGCGTGGGTCTGAAACCGTACGCTTCACCGCTCTTTTTTTTGTATTAAATTTCTTTGCGTTGCCGGGATTCCCTGAAGCGGCAATCGTTAGCCCGGCATGACCCACTAACGCCGCCATAACAATTATGCTCATCACTTTTCGAAGCATTGTTTTCCTCACCAGTTAGATTGATTAACGTTCGGATGTATCGGGAGCGACTCGGCCATTACACAAGTGCAGTTTCAACATAGCATAATCCATGCCCCTCATTAAAATTTATAACTGTCTGTAATCATTGATGGCGAATCAAGGGTGTCACGGTTGACTGACGAATCATGTCTGCCAATTGACAATATTTGTCCATGCATGGTGCCGTTAAACCCCCTGACTCACCAGCTTCCAGCGCAGATACATCTCTTCAACCTTATCCCTGGCCCACGGTGTTCGCCGCAGAAATTTCAGACTGGACGGAATACTGGGGTCATGGGTGAAACAGCGGATATCAATATTCTTTCCCAGCTCTTCCCATCCATACTGCTCAACCAGATCTGTAAGGATCATTTTCAATGTCATGCCGTGCAGTGGATCATTAATGTTTTGACCGGTCATCTTGTCCCTCGCTCAAATCTATTAGTAACTTGCAACTTCAACCGATCAACGCCTGATAAAGTCGTATGTGCTCTTCCGCTTCAATCTGCGGAGAAAATCTCTCTCGCATGAATTCTCCGGCATGTTGTCCCAGAACGGTCCGCAGTCCGGCGTTTTTCGCCAGCCTGGCAACACTATCACAGAAGGAGTCGACATCATGATACAGCAGACCGGTATCGCCATCACGGATAAGTGCCCTGTTGGCGGGGATGTCTGCCGCCAGCACCGGTCGTCCGAGGGCCATGGCCTCCAGCAGGGTGTTGGGCATTGATTCGAATCGGGAACAGTTAAGCACAACATCGGCTCTGGAATAGAGGGCGCCTATCTGTTCCCGTGGTATCTCGCCGAGCCATGTTGCGTACGGTGCACCACACAGCATGGCCCGGATGGTGGCGGCATAATCCTGATCGATGACTCCGCCAGCAATGACCAGCCGAATGGCAGGGCAGCGGCGCGCCAGCGGTGCCAGAGCCTGCAGGGGGAATTCGATCTGCTTGACCGGCCTGAGGGCCGCCGGCAACAACAAGACAAATGCGTCTTCTGCCAAGCCAAAATTCTCTACTGAAGTGACCGGGAGCAGTTCGGCTCCCTGGGAGATAACGACAATCCGATTTAAAGCCTGAGGGAAATAGCCGGACAGTTCCGATTTTTCGTTGTCATTGAAACAGATTATAGCCCGCGCTGCTTCTATGGTTCTGATCGTATCGGAGTGATTTCGCAGCAACGGATCATGCAGGTCGCTGCCGGTGATGGTGATCACAAACGGCAGATTAAGTCGTTCTGCAAGGTGCCGGGCGAGTCCGCCGGAGTAACGGGCATGAAAGCCGTGAATTAAATTGGGGGCGAAGGAGACCAGCTGCCGTTCCATCTCTGCGGCAGAAAGTGTGTCGGCCGGCAGGATGAGCAGTTCCACCCCGGACTTGCCGAGGAATTTGCCGATGCGTTTGACGGTGATGATGTTGCCCCGCAAAGGGCCAATGGAATATGGTGATATGATTGCAATTCGCATGGCGGTCAGTATGAATGAAACAGCTGGCTGGAGGCAAGCGTCTTCATGTGTCATCCCGATATTGCAGCACCCTGGAAAAGGGAATATTATACAGCTAGGAAGTAAGAATTACTTATCATCCTCTGCTCCTGCAGAGTGAAAAGGAGGCGAGTTGCCATGAAAAAAAGTCCGTTCGGATTTGAGAGCGTCAAAGTAATCGCGATTCCGGTTCTGGATGAGTCGCGCGCCAGAAAGTTCTATGGAGAAACCCTGGCCTTGGAGCCTGCTTACGAAGTGAAAGAGCAGGTCGGATTCTATATCGGGGATACGATCTTGATGCTGAAGGAAGATTTCTATGCTGCACCCACAGAGACGCCGAATCCACGTATTACAATCAAAGTCGAACATGCCCCGGATACGGCGAAAGCCTTGAGCGTCCTCGGTGTTATAATCAGGGATGAGGTACAGGCGTATGACGACGGGTTTAATATCGGGAGTTTTCTGGACAGCGAAGGGAACAAGTTTTGGTTCTGTTCACCGGTGAAACGATGAAGTACAAAGCCCCCCCGAACGGATAATCCGTTCGGGGGGGGCTCTGTAGAATAAATAAATCAATTGTTCAATAATTCAATATGAAAGTCTTCTCTGCTTTCTGCCCTTTTGGGGTGGTGGTTGATACTGTAAAGCCGGCGCTTCCGGACGCGGAACATTGATTTTCCAAGGAGGTGATAAATTTGGTGTCACCTTTTTGTGAAATAGTGAACGACTTACTTGAAGCACCAATAGTACAAAGTTTGTAGTTGACCGCTACAGTAGTTCCTTCAGGCATCGGATTCCCGATGCTGTCTGTGATAACAACAGTTACATCGGTAATTGCAGAGCTTCCTAAAGAGGGTGCAAGCGCAATGGTCGCAGGATTCGGACTTGAAATTGCCGCTGAACTGCCGCTCATTGTAATGACATTGTTGAAAAAAATGTGCTTGGAAGTGGCTGCTCCTTTATATGCAATCCCTTGCAGAACCCCGTTGAATTTACCGTCACCCCCATTAAATAGGCCGTCTCCGTTGAAGTCGATGAAAGGCTCGTTTGTGTCACGTGTACCATTGCCGTTCAGGTCCAGGAATGCTTCGCCGGTGTCGGTGAATTCTCCCGCCTCGGCTAGCCCCGAACCATTTGCATCTATAAAGCTTTCTTCGCCGAGAGCATAGATAAGGAGCCGCGCCTTACCGTCAGCAGGCCGCGGATTCTGACTCCGCCACTTGACGGTCGCAATGCCATTGGTTGTGAAACCGGCAGGTTCGATCGATCCGCCATAAGCAGAAAAATAGATGGCGGTGTTATCCGGAACCGGGTTGCCGAAGTGGTCTGCCAGCATGACCTGAACCGGTACCGTTATATTGTCAAAATCGAGAGCTTCCGGAAAGGAGGCACCGAGGCTGACAGACATACCGTCTTGGTGGGGGATGCCGGTTGAAATGACAAGGCTTTCAGATTTGATCTTGATTGAAGTGCCGCGAACTGTTGCGGTAACAAGTGCGGTTGTCGCAGTCGTGCCAGATGAAACGACGGTTTGGACTAGTCCATTTGTATTGCTGACGGAGTTGGGGATGGAAAGAGCAATGCCGCCGACAGTGGTATCAAGGGAGAAATCGACCGTCTGGTTGGCTATAGGATTACCGAACCGATCCTTCACCACGAAAGTAACTATTGAGGTCTCGGACCTTCCGGCGCCACCCATCCCCTTGAGGCTGATGTTTTTCGGTGCTGCGGACGTGAATGCGATCGAGTTGACTAAAGAAGTAACCGCTCCAGGTGTCACTACAACACCATCTGGAGTAACGCCTGTTCCCTTGACGGCTATGGTCCGGTTAACTACGACGGCCCCGGTCGTAACCGTTACTCGGACTACGGCGTCATCCTGAACATCTAGCGTGCGGAAGGTGAATGTGGCTTTACCGCTGTTGTCAAGCGTAACGCTGGTTGTATCAAATGCGATGACCGGGGTGTCAACTGTCACGGTTACGACCGTTCCGGCCTGCTGAAGTGAGGAGGACATGAAATCGACCGAGATTGAACCGGTTCCTTTGGCTGCTACCGATGATGTGCCATCGACATTCAGTGCACCGCTTGAGTCACTGGCTGTGGTACCGCTTGACCCTCACCCTGAAAATCCGGATAACGTGAAAATTATTAGTGAGAACAGAGACAAAATACGCATGGGAAAACTCCTGTCCATAATGATGAATTACTGTAAAAAACGTATGCGAGCAATGCCAACGTTAAACAATATTGCATGACATTCTAATGCAGTTATGGTGAGTGAAATTTCCGAGTCAAGCTTGACTTTTAGGCATTTGTATCTTTAGTAACTCATTCAGCAAAACCGGGACATCATCAGTAACAGACCGCCAGACCATCAAAAGATCTACACCAAAATATTGATGGATTAGTTTGTCACGGAAACCGGCCAAATCTTTCCACGGTATAAAAGGGTGACGCTCCCTGAAGGTATCGGACAGATTTTTGGTTGCCTCGCCAACTATCTCGAACTGCCTGATCACTGCGTCTTGTACCATGCGGTTCCCCAGAAAAATTTCTTTCTCCATCCCGACGGTGTATGTGGATATCTGTTGCAGGCAATCCCTGATATGAGCAAGGTAGACTTGATCGTCCCGAATCATTTAGAAATCACCTTGAGCTCACTTTTTATGCGGTCAATAAGATAAGGGCTGACGGCCTGTTCGGTCAGCAAATCTATTTTAACGCCCAGTAGTTCAGATAGTTCGCGTTCTATACGAATCATTCCTAGAAGGCTTTTCTGCTCTTTGAACCAGACCATGAGATCAAGATCGCTGTCTTCCCGTGCTTCATTACGGGCGTATGAACCGAATACGCCAACTTTTTCAGCACCATGTTGGAGCATGAAACTGATTATTCTGTCATCAAACGGAGTTATCTGTGCCATTTTTATATCCTTCTGATTGAAATCGGAATGGTTTCGACATACTACCCGAACAACTCGAAGTTGCAAGAGAAAGTCTCGCTAAGCATGGTCACGCTTACCCGTTACGTTCCGGCCTCGGCAAAAATAGCGCAAAGACCATGGCGGAGGCGGTGACCAGGGCCGCCAGCAGGTAGGCACCGGTGAAGCTGCCGGTGGTTTTGCCGATAACTCCGGCCAGGGACGGGCCGACTGTCTGACCGGCGGCGAAGAAGATGGTGATCGTGGAAAATGCGGCGGCGGCGCGCGACAGCCCCAGATAATCCCCCACTGCTGCGGCCATGATGGCGGGGACGGCAAAAAGTGCCGATCCGTAGAGGACAATAGCAACCATCAACCCAATGCTGCCAGGTTTCAGTCCGGCGAGCAGATACGCTATGCTCTGTACGGCAAAGACCAGTGCCAGTCCGTTCTTGCGGCCGATCCGGTCGGAGAGCATCCCGAATGCTACACCGGAGAAAAGGCTGAAAAAACCGGCCCATGACCAGTACATTCCTGCCTTGGCTTCGCTGAAGCCGTATTCACGCACCATCGTGGTGACGATAAAAGTACCGTAGACCATGAAGGTTGCGCCGAATGCCAGATATAGCAGGCCCAGCCGAACCAGCAGCGCGCCGTCACCCTTGTGCTCGCGCGGTATCATCTGATCAGGAGATGGCGGAGTCGCCTTGCCGAGCGGCTCCAGCCCCATGTCTGACGGGTGGTTGCGTACCAGCCATGTTGCAAGAACAGTAACTATCAGCGCGATTATTGCCAGCAGCAGCCAGCCGGCCCGCCAGCCATTGGCCCCGAGACTGCGATTGAGGAACGGTACCAATACCCCTGCCAGGACAATGGCGGCGCCGTTGCCGCCGATCATGAGTCCCGCCGCCTTGCCGCGCTGGTCGCTGCGGAACCAGTAGCTGATCAACGCCATGGTGGGGATATTGGCGAAACCGGTTCCCATACCGACCAGGAAGTAAAGTGTTAGCGGGATGATGAATCCGTGGCTGCCGCTGACGCCGAACAGTGACAGGGTGATCAGCACCAGGCCGCCGGTGATGACGGCTCGCGGCCTGTAACGTCTGATCAGGCGGGGAGCCAGTATGACCGACAGCAGGTAGCCGCAGAAGTTGCCGGTACCGATAAATCCCATCCGGTCATAGGGGAGACCAAGACCGGCCTGCATGGAGGGGAGAAGCATGGTATAGGCGTAGCGGGCTAGGCCGATGCAGGCGAAGATGATAAGGAAGCCGACGCCGACTATGATCCAGCCGTAGTGATGTGGTAAAGTCGGATGAGGTTCCGTTGGTTTAATCAATGTGATATTCCTTGGAGAGTAATATAAGACGTAACAGTATCATATCAACTGATGCCGGCAAAAACATATTTAGCTTCATGATTACTTCGAGATTACTCAAGATATTTTGGTTCCAAATCCAGGTAATCATGAGGTAATCGCGCGGCAAAAAAGTTTTTGATAAAATCCGGTTTGCCCGGCTTGGTTACTATTGCTTTTGACTCGTTCAGGCGTTCTGACGTATAATCCGCAATCCGACCGGTTGCCACCGTCGCCTTCCGCTCTCATTCTCTCTTCACAAGGAATATGAATGCAATTTTATATCGATCCCTATTTCCCAGATTCGATCAATGCTGTTGGTGATGCCGGCATGGCCGGTTTCGATGAAAAACGGTCACTCTATCTCTCCGGCTGCAAAAATTTTCTGGCAAAGTATAGTGAAGAGATCAAGCAACTGCATCAGGATGGTGCCAGCGGAACCGATGTAACCCACCTGCTCAGCGACATGATGGATGAACTGCATAATAAACTGTTCCTTTCCATTATCTATGACATTGGCGGCGGTGACGGCATGCTGGAGCATATCGCACTGGTGGCGGTGGGGGGGTATGGTCGCGGGGAGCTCAACCCTTTTTCCGATATCGACATCATGTTTTTGCATGACGGCATCCTGCCGGTTGCCACGGTTGAGGATATTGCTCAGAAACTGCTTTATTTCCTGTGGGACATGCGGCTGGATGTCGGCTATTCGGTGCGAAAGATTGCTGATTGTATAGAAATGGCGGCCGCCGACGGCACCGTCAAGACGGCGCTGATGGATGCCCGGTTCCTTTCAGGCAGCCGGCCGATGTTTGCCAACCTCAATAAAGTTATTTTCAGCCAGATCCTGCCCAAATCGAGCGATTCGTTCATAAAAGAAAAGATTTCGGATATGAAGAGTCGTCGTGAAAAGTACGGCTCAACTGTGTATCTGCTGGAACCGAACCTGAAAGAGGGGGAGGGGGGGCTTCGTGATCTGCAGACCGCCATCTGGGTGGCACGGGTCAAATACAAGTTTTCCGATCTCCGTGAGCTGATCATCAAGGGGATCGTGGACGACGAAGAACTGGAAGCTTACCACGCGGCGCTTGACTATCTCTGGCGCATTCGCAATGAACTGCATTACTTTAATAACCGTAAAAATGATCAGCTGACCTTTGATGCCCAGGTGCATCTGGCCGGTTTTTTTGGCTATAAGGACAGCGGTCGGGTGCTGGCGGTGGAAGATTTTATGAGGGATTACTACCGTCAGGCCAATAAGGTCGAGCATTTTACCTCAAGCCTGATTTCACGCTGCATCTGGCGCGATGAGGGGGCTTTGAAAATATTGGGCTATTTTGTGCGCAGGCCGGTCGGTGACGGTTGTTTCGTACTCAAGGGAGAGTTGGTCATCCCCGATGAATCCATCGTTGAAAAAAATCCTGTTATCATGATGAAAATTTTCGAGCTGGCACAGAAGCACGGTGTCACTTTGAATGTTCGTGTCAAGGGGGTTATCAGGAAGAATCTTGTGCTGATTAACGACAAGTTCCGTCGCAGTCGCGAAGTAAACCAGTCCTTTATGAATATTCTGAGGTCGGCCAAGGGTGTTTCCGTTACGCTGCAACTGATGCATCATCTGGAGTTTCTGAACCGGTATATTCCGGAACTGGAGCATATTTACTGTAAAGTTCAGCACGACATATACCATATTTATACGGTCGATATTCATACGCTTTTTGCGGTGGAGCAGACGGAAAAGATGCTGAATGGCGAGCTTAAGGGGAATATGCCGCTTCCCTGTACGATTGCTGCGCAGATCGGCAAACCGGAACTACTGATTCTGGCAGTTCTCTTTCATGACATCGGCAAGGGGTCTGGAGGTGGACATGCCGAGAAGGGGGGCGACATGATCCCGACGATAGCCCGCCGGATGGGGCTTTCCCGGGAGGACAGCGAGCGGCTGGAATTTCTGGTTCGCCAGCATCTGCTGTTTGCCCATATTTCCCAGCGGCGCGATCTGAATGACGAAAAGATGATTGTCCAGTTTGCCCGCCAGATGGAAACCAGTGAAAATCTAAAGATGTTGTATCTGCTTACGGTTGCAGATGTGCGGGCGGTAGGCTCTGATGTATGGACTAACTGGAAGGCTTCACTTTTTCAGGAGCTGTTCGAGAAGGCTTTCGGCATCCTGGATCGGGGCGGATTCCAGCAGGAGGCGAGCAGTGAACGGGTCACCTCCGTTATCAAGAAGGTTACCGATATACTGGAGAATGATCTACCTGTTGCGCAGATTCGGCATGAGCTGAAGGCTATGCCGGTGCGCCTGCTCCTTTCCAATCCACCCACCATGATCGCGGAACAGGTGCGACTGCTGCTGGGCCTGGAACAGTCCGATATCCTGCTTCGTCTCACTCATCAGCCGGAGAGCGGTTATTCCGAATACACCATCTGCGCACACGATATGCCGGGGCTGTTTTCCCGGATTACCGGCGTCATGGCGGCTAATGGCATAAATATTCTGGGGGCTCAGATCAATACCAGTAATAACGGCAAAGTGCTGGACATCCTGCAGGTCAATTCGCCGCAGGGCAACCTGGTTACCGATGCGGGGCGCTGGGACAAGATCGAGCAGGATATGCGCCAGACTCTTCATGGCGAGGTACAGGTGTCAACACTGGTTGCCAAGCGTAAGAGGCCGACCTTGCTGACGGCACGTCCGGCGCCCCGTTTTGCGACCAAGGTTGATATTGATAATGAAGTTTCCGAAGAATATACCGTTATTGATATTCTGACACACGACAAGGTCGGGCTGCTGTATCTGATTACCAGCACCCTGGCTGAAATGGGTCTGTATATCGGTGTCTCAAAGATATCCACGAAGGTCGATCAGGTGGCCGACGTATTCTATGTGCGGGATATTTTTGGTCATAAAATTACCGACCCCGACAAGCTTAATGAAATCTGCAGCAAGTTGATGACTGCGATTGATGACTGGGTGTGATGTGTCATGAGGGATGAGGGATGAGGTAACAATTTGGAAGAGTTTATCAAAATAGTACTTCAGTCCGGAAGAACTGCTCTTGAACTGGCTCTGTATGTGCTGCTGCCGGTTCTGGTAATCATGATGGCACTAATGAAGGTCGTGGAAGCGCGTGGTGTTCTTGCTCTGGTCGCACGGCTCGTACAGCCGGTTCTGCGGATCTTCGGTGTTCCTGGTGCCGGGGCGTTTGCGATCATGCAACTGCTGTTCGTCAGTTTCGCGGCGCCGCTGGCCACGCTGGCGATCATGGAGAAGGACGGTACCTCCCGAAGGCGGATCGCAGCGACCCTGGCTATGGTATTTACCATGTCCCAGGCCAATGTGGTCTTTCCCATGGTGGCGGTTGGGCTGAATCTTGGCGTTATCCTGCTGACCTCACTTGCCGGCGGCCTTGCGGCGGCGGCGCTCACCTATTACCTGTTTGCCCGTTCGGCCGGTGATGAGGGCTCTCCCGCCGAGGAGTTTGTCGCTGTGGCGGGCACAGACCGCAAGAGCACGACCCTCAACCTCATGATTGTCGGTGGCCAGGAGGCCGTTCAGGTCATCCTCGGCGCAATTCCTATCCTGATTCTGGCGATATTCCTGGTGAATATCCTGAAATTCAGCGGCGCCATTGTCCTGCTTGAGTCAGCACTGACACCGCTGTTCGCTTTGATCGGTTTTCCCGCAGTGGCCGTGCTGCCGTTGGCCACCAAATATCTGGCCGGCGGTACCGCGATGATGGGGGTTACTCTTAATTTGCTGAAGGAAGGCGCCATAACTACACTGGAACTTAACCGCATGGCCGGCTTTCTCACCAATCCCTGCGATCTGGTCGGGGTGGCGGTATTGATTTCAGCAGGTCCGCGCACCGCTTCGATCGTCAGGCCGGCCATTGCAGGGGCAGCTGTCGGAATTGTGATTCGGGGGGGGCTGCATCTGATGATTTTCTAAGACGCTAAAAGCCCTACCATAATTATCTGTTTTCAGTTATAAACTATTAGTTTTATATCAGGTGCCGGTTTTGTTGATGTTCATTGCAAGGGGTTAGATTTGTCCAGTCAGACAATATTACATATTGACGGTGACATATTCAGGGTCGTTCAGGTCAGAACCAGCAGGGGTAACCTGGTCGTGGGGAAGATGTGCAGTGTCGAAGAGAGCGAGCTGGATGTCTGTCTGCGTGATATGAAGGCATCTTCTCTGACTATTTGTGCTAATTTCGACTCGATGCGTCAGCATGTGGTTTACCTGCCCGTAACAAAAGAGCGCTATTTGAAAGCCCTGGTAGCGGGCCAATTGCAGGATCGTTTTGACGAGACCGGGGAGCACTCTTTTTTCTTCAGCGTACTGGGCGAAACCAGGATTGAAGGTGAAAAATGGCTGGAAATCGCTGCCTTTGTCGTAGATGACAGTGAGCTGAACGGTATAATCACACGCTTTTCCCGTAACGGCTGCACTGTTACCCTTATTCATCCCAATGTTTGTGCTCTTGAGCGCCTTGCCGTATTGTCCCTGAAGGACGACCCGGATCATGACAAAATTATTTTATGTGTTGCCGATCTGGGACAAACCAAGACTCTGTTCGTTCTTCGGCATGGCAAGCTCAGCTTCAGTCGCGATGTTCCGTCCCCTGGTTTCGGAATTCATGAGCAGGACGTTCAGAACATTAACATGACCATCAGCTACTGTTCCCAGAGTTTGCACATCGTGCCGGCTAAAGTGCTGATCATGAGTCTTGCGTATGACACCGACACCCCCAGCCTGGATTTGATGCTGCCGACCAGGTGGATAACACTTCCGCAGCAGATTCCTTTAGAGTATGAAAAAATTCGGGAACATCTGATACCGATTTCCGTACAACTGCCATGCAGTGATCCGCTCCGGGGCAACCTGTTGCCGAAGTGGTATCGCACTCTTCTTCTCCGCAGCAAATCCCTTAACATTATGACTGTGTTTATCGCTGCGACATTGCTGCTCCTGACAGGATATGCGGTCGTCAAAGCCATGGAGACCGTGAAACTGAAAAATAATATGTTGGCAGTCATGCGGGAGATCAAGGCGATGGATCGACTGATGCCGCAGTTCAAGGCGCGTAAGCAGGAACTTGACACATTTACGCCTTTGCTGACGTACGCCAATGCGGAACTGGACAAGCCGGATATGCAGCGAGTGCTCACTACTCTTGCTATACTTGGCCGACCGGAGTACAGCAAAACTGTGATCGGTGAGATTAAACTTTCCGGGGTTTCGGGAAAGGGTTCGGTAAATGTTTCGATGAGTGGCAAGCTGGCGGCCGGCACTTTTACCGAGATGAACAACACCTACCAGACGACTCTTGACACAATAAAACGTTTTCCTGGTGCTGAAATCACCGCCAGCAGTATGAACCTGAACGAGTCCGGCTTTAACTGCACCGTTCTGTTTAAGGATAAGTAACAATGCCGGAAACTAATCCACTTGAAAGAGCTTTGCGGCGTAAATTGGTCCTTTTCCTGGTTCTGGGGGGAGGTTGTGTAATTGCCCTGGCTGCCGGTCTGTTGCTTCGGAAATATTCGGATTCTTTGCGTATGCCCAAGGCCAAATTTGAAAGCAGAGCCATGCAGACCACGGTCAACGACATGGAGACCTCTCTCTTGCGTCTCAGGGAACTGCTGCCGATCCAGTTGACTGTCCGCGCTGGAGAGGAACGTATCTATGCTCTGCTTGATGCCCTGCGTGTCCGTTATCGGAGTGCCGATATGAAGGTTGAGGCTTTGCAGGTACGTGGTGATGAACTGGTCATGCCGGTGCAGATCAACTTCAAGGAGATCACCTATTCGGCACTTGCTCAGGAAGTCGGCTATCTGCAATCGTTGCGCTTTCCTTTCTTCGAGATAACGGAGCTGACGCTGGTAGGAGGCCGGAGCTCCGGCCTGGTCTCCTGCGGTGTTAATGGCTCCTTGCATATTTTCAAACCGCCTGCTCCGGCAAAATAAATAACGGATACTATGAACAATATAGACCTTGATAAATATTTTATTCCGCTGCTGGCTGCACCATTAGTGCTGATGGCCCTTGTCGCAATGGCTGTCTTTATGGTGACCTTCAAGCCGGCTCTGACCAAGCATGACCGGGAGGTTCTGGAGTTTAAATTTGAACAGCCTGCCATAGCCGAACGGCAGGTTTCAGCGCCGACAGCTTTGATCAGTCCAATTCGTGCCATTGCCGGACAGAAAGAGGGCTTCCCGCTTCACCCGCTTGCCCAGTTGGCTCCGCCTCAGGAGGCCGCAGCTCCTAAGCAGGCGCCGATTAAGGTCGAGCAACCTGTCGTTCCGGTTGAACGTCCCGTTCAGGTCTCATTTATTCTGATTAACGAGCGGGGTAAGATGGCCATAGTCAATGGCCAGGTTGTGCATGAAGGGGACATGTTCGGCAAACGCAAGATCGGCGAAATACGGCGGGACCGGGTGTCATTACGTGGTAAAGAGGGGGAAAAATGGGTTTTGTTAAGATAGGCGCTGCCGGAAAAGCAGCAATTAAATATACCATTCAGCGCGTACTGATGTTTGCTGTCTTAATGTTGCTGGTTTCGTGCAGCTACGCAGCCAACAAGGTTCAGCTTAAACGGGAAGTTCAACTTCCCAAAACTGCAGAACAGACCAGGCCTGCTCCCGCACAGGTTCCTTCTGAAACGTCATTGCCTGATTTCACCCCTGCCAGTGAGGACATCTCACCGCTCAAGACCCGTATCGTTGATATCTCTGCCCGCAACACGCCGTTGCGTGATGTACTGCTGGTGATTGCCGAATCATGCGGACTCAACCTCATTATGGAGCAGGGGGTTAATCCGGAGATGAAGGTGACGCTCTCTCTGAGAAATATAAGTGCCGAAGACGCCCTGCAGTCGGTATTTACCTCGGTGGATTATTCTTATTCAATCAAGGAAAACATGCTGAACGTGCGTGCGGTAGAAACCCGCATGTTCGAGATCGGTCAGCCGTCGGTAAACAAAACGTTCACGGTCGATACCGGCGGGGATATTCTTGGAAGTACGGTCAAAGGGAATATCTCTCAAAAGGTAGAGGCTGACACAACCGCCTTCAAGTATTGGGACGGCATTGAGGCAAACCTGAAGGCCATTATTGGGGATAACGCCATCGTTGCGCCTCCCGTTGCAGCCAAATTGCCGATATCTCCTGTCTCTTTCGAACAGCCGCTAAAGGGCGAAAACGGCAAGCAGGCCAAGGTGGTTGAAGCTGCAGTTTCACCACTACCGGCTGAGTCACTGTCATCATCTTCAGCAGCTCCACTGCAGTTTTTCTCCATCAATCGGCTCTCCGGCACGGTAATAGTCACGGCATCAAAAAAGAACCTCGAAAAAGTCGAGCAATATCTGGCTGCAGTCAAAAAAGTCATGAATCGTCAGGTGCTTGTTGAGGCCCGGATCATCGAGGTGGAGCTTAACGACTCGTTGAAATTTGGTGTGGACTGGAGTTTTATTGATAAAATAGGCGATTTGGGGCTGTCGATCAAGTCTGAAAATTTCACAACCAGTTCTTTAGGCGGCCTGCCGATCACTACGGCGGCAATAAAGGGGAACAAGTTCAGCTCACTGCTGAGCGCACTGGAAGGGCAGGGTGAGGTGAGAACACTTTCCAATCCCAGGGTCAGCATTATGAACGGTCAGACTTCGCTTTTGAGTGTCGGCCGCAATGTTAAATTTCTCTCTGAGATAAAGACAACCACCAATACCCAGAACGGCGTCCTGACCACAACCGTAGACTCCAAGACAGATAGTATCCTTTCCGGTGTTATCATCGGCATTGTTCCGTTTATCAGCGAAAACGGCGATATAATCATGAACATTACGCCGATTATTACCGATCTGGTCAGCCAGGAAGAACGCGTGTTCGGCCAGAGCTCCATTACTCTGCCGACAGTTGATCTGCGCGAGCTAAGCACCACGGTCAAGGTGCGTGACGGAGAAATGGTGGTAATTGGCGGTCTGATTTCAAAAAAAGAAGTTATGATAGACAACAAAGTCCCGCTGCTCGGAGACATTCCATGGCTCGGCACCTTGTTGTTTACCCGGAAGTCCAAGGAAAATACCAAGCGTGAACTGGTTGTTATTCTGCAGCCGGTAATCGTGTCGAAATAAAATCAACACCAACACCTTTACCACCCCCAGCCCCTCCTTGATAAAGGAGGGGAGCTTCTAAAGTCCCGCTCCAGTTTCGCTTAGAAGCGCCTACTTTTGGTAGGAGGGGTTATGGGTGGTAAGGTTTTAAGGGGTCGTATCGATGTCAACGCTGAGACTTGGTGATTTACTGCTGGAAAAAGGGCTGATCCTTGAAAAACAGGTCCGCATTGCCGTCAAGCATCAGAAGATTACCGGTCTGCTGCTGGGTGATACGCTGGTCAAACTCGGGTTTCTGTCATCCTCAGAGCTGGGTGAAACGCTGGCCGAGCATGCCGGCTTACGCTACATCGATCTGGCCAATTTTTCTATCAATGAAGATGCCTTGCGGATGATTTCTAAGGCTACGGCCGAAAAATATCATTTCATACCGCTGGATATTGAAGACGGCATCCTCAATATCGGCATCCTCAATCCCAATAATATCATGGCCATTGACGCTGTGACCAAGATTATAGGTACCCAGCCCACTGTCTGCATTGTTGATGCGGAAGGGTTTCAGGATGCCACCGAACGTGCCTATTTTTTCCTGGAGAACCCGATTCAGCGACAGATTGATCAGATTATCAACTCATTGCTGGGCGGAGGAATTCCGGATGGCAATGCTGTCACCACTATGACCGATCTGGTCATCATGGATGCCATTCGCCGCAAGGTTACCGATATTCATATCACTCCAACGGTGGATGTCGTACAGATTTTTTACCGAATCGACGGAGTACTTCAGCACGGACACGGACTGCCGCAATCGTTGCATAGCGGGCTGGTCTCGCGTATCAAGATCCTCTCGCATCTGGATATCGCCGAACAGCGTCTGCCTCAGGATGGTTCGTTTTCATTCACACTGCTCAAACGTGGCTATGACATCCGTGTTTCGACCGTGCCGACCATTTACGGTGAGAATGTCGTGCTGAGGATTCTGGGCGGGTCCGGCACTATTCTACGTATTGAACGACTAGGTTTCGATCCGCATCAGACTCGCAAGATCCGTACCCTATTTCAGAAACCACATGGCATCATCCTGATCACCGGTCCCACAGGCAGCGGTAAAACTACGACACTGTACGCTGCGCTGCGTGAAATCGACCTGATGGAGAAGAACGTCCTGACGGTTGAAGACCCGGTTGAATATAAACTTAGTCTGGCAAAACAGACCCAGGTTACCGAGAAAGTCGGTTACGACTTTGCCATGGCCGGTCGTAATTTCATGCGACAGGATCCGGATGTCATGCTTCTGGGGGAAATTCGTGACGAGGAGACCGCCCGTATCGCGATCAGGGCCGCTATTACCGGTCACCTGGTGTTGTCAACGCTTCATACCAATGATGCTATTACAGTTATTCCGCGCCTGATGGATCTCAAGGTCGATAGATTTCTGATGTCTTCATCTCTGTTGGCTATTCTGGCCCAGCGGCTGATTCGCAGGGTCTGTTCGCATTGCAAACAGGAATACCAGCTTAATGAAGAAGAATTGGCCATATTTGCCGAATTCAGTTTTAAAACAAAGACCGGAGTCAAAGGAGCCGGCTGCGATAAATGCAATGGGACCGGTTATCTCGGGAGAACGGTTATCGGCGAGATTTTGATCATCAACGACGAAATTCGTGAGCTGATCTTTGCCGGGGCATCACCGATTGCCATGCAGGAAGCTGCCATCCGGTCAGGCATGAAGCCGCTTCACCATGAAGCACTGGCCAAGGCGGCAGGCGGTATTACGACTCTTGAAGAAGTTATGCGCGTTACGGGGTAGGTTAGTGGCCAGCTATTTATATCGTGCGATAGACACTGAGGGAGCATTAGTGCAGGGCGTTCTTGACGTGGAAGATGTTGCCGAAGTTCGCGGTGTAATTGCCGGTATGGGGCTTTATTTTCTGGATATGCGTCAGGAACCTCAGGTGCAGGCTGCTGTCCGTCAATTTATGGGATCGCGCACCATGCCCCGCAAGGATGTTATCGAACTGGCCACCAACCTGTCGGTCATGCTGAAGGCTGGTATGCCGATAAGCACCGCCCTGGCGGATATCATCAAGCTGACCGACAATCGCAGATTGAAGTATGCTGTATCCGATATTCGCCGCAGAACCGAACAGGGAATGCGCTTTTCGGAAACCTTTATCCCGCACAATTTCCCCAGTGTGTTTGTCAAGGTTATCCAGGTCGGGGAAGAAACCGGTCGGCTTGATCAGAGCCTGTCACATATAGCCGATCACCTTCAAAAGATGGAGGATCTGTCGGCTGCCATCAAGCGTGCCATGATCTATCCGTCCTTTGCCATTGTGGCAACCCTGGGCGCCCTCGGTTTCTGGCTTGTGTTCGTGCTGCCGGGGGTTATGGCAACCATGAAGGATCTGGGCGCCAAGATCCCGCCTCTGACGCTCGGCCTGATGCATGTCAGTAACTTTTGCAAAGACTACTGGTATACCTTCTTCATTGCCGGAGCCTTGGTTTATGCCACGTTCAGGATATTGAAATCCAGGCCGGGTGGACGGTATTGGCTGGATAAGATGAAGATCAAGCTTCCGGTAATCAAGCTGATTGTCTATAACAAGCTCCACGCCGTGTTTGCCGAACAGCTGCGAATCCTGCTGGTGGCCGGTATGACAATTACCAAATCGTTGGATATGATGTCCGGCCTTGTTGGTAATGAGGTTTTTAAAGTTGCCATTGTCGATGCCAAAGAACGTATTTCTACCGGAAGCACCATTTCCAACGCTCTGAGAGAACAGAATCTTTTTTCTCCGATCCTGATCCGCATGGTGGATATCGGCGAGAAGAGCGGTACCCTGGACGAACAATTCGGCTTTCTTTCTGAATACTACATCAAAAAACTTGACGATATTTCCGAGAAGATGGGCAAGATCATTGAGCCGCTGGTTATCAGCGTTCTGGGCGTTTTTTTCGCAATTATCATCGGCGGTCTGCTGCTTCCGATCTATGATCTGGTCGCCAAGGTGGGCAAAGGATAACCATGGATTACCTGAAATTTTACAATCTTGATGAAGACCCGTTTCGCTTTACGCCTGACCCGGATTTTTTCTATCGTTCCGAAGGCCATAATGAAGTACTGCTTTCTCTCGATTATCTGATCGATCGCAAGGAAGGCTTCCTGCTCATTACCGGTGAACCTGGGACCGGTAAGACCATCACGCTCAAGGTGTTTATTGAAAAGTGCAAGGATGAATACGAAATTGCCCTGATCATAACGCCGCGCCTTTCTCCGGAAGAGTTTCTTCTGGCTGTGCTGGATGATCTGAATGTGCCGAAGCCGACCGGCGGCAAGAATGAGATCATCAAGGCGTTCCGCGAGTTTCTGCTCTCCAGTGCGGCGGATGGAAAAAAGACCGTAATCATGGTGGATGAAGCACAGCAGCTCCCGGATGAAACACTTGAAGAGCTTAGACTCCTCTCGAATCTGGAGACTGAAAAGGAAAAGCTGTTGCAGATAATCCTGATCGGGCAGACTGAACTTAAAGCGAGATTACGTCAGAATCATCTAAGGCAGCTTGACCAGCGCATAACGGTCAGGGCAGAACTGCATCCCTTCACTCTGTTGGAAACCTCCGAATATATAAGCTTTCGACTGAACAAGGCCGGCAAGGGGATGACGATCTTTGACGAACAGGCCAAGCAGGCTATCCACGGCCTGACTAACGGCATTCCCCGTACGATCAATCTGCTGGCATCCAGAGCACTCATGTCGGCCTTCATCGAAGAGAGCAGGACTGTCGGGGAACGCCACGTGCGACAAGCAGCTACTCATGTATTTTACTCACCAGGTCGCGATCCTTTGGCAATATTCAGTCCGATACTCAGATTTTTAGGCGGGACGGTAGAGAATAAACCGGTCATCGTGGACAAAAATCTCTCAACTCCAAGACCTGTTCGTCCTGCAAGCCCTTTACGCACGATCGGTTTTGCCGTAATCGTGGTTGGTGCAGTTGTGGTTGGTGGAATGTATCTGTTTGCCTCCAAGCCCAGGCCTGCCGCCATATCAGCTAAGCCTGCTCCGCAGGTTTTAGCGGCTACGACAAGTCCGGCAACTTCTTCTGTATCCGATCCGCGCCTGGGTGATAAAGCCGTCATCACCGCTATTGATAACAAGAAAAAGAGTGCGGTTCCTTTGTCCGGTCCAATAACTGCTTTACCTGACTTTATTCCCCGCGCTGCGCTGGACCGGTCCTACGGCAAAAAAAATCCTGGTTGGGAACTGTATCGAGGCAAGGTAACCGAGTTCCGCGTGAAGCGTGAAAATAATGGCGTCATTAAGGGGATTCAGGTTCTTGATCGTGGTGGGGCTGGGGTGAATGAAGTGTTTATGCAGCGTGCGTTGCAACAGGTCGCCGGCGCCATCGTGTTCAAGGCTGATTCAACTGAACAGAAGGATGGGTACAAGATAGAGCGAGGCAAGGTAGGCAATAAACTTCAGGTGGTTTGTTATCGTGATGGAGCTGGCGGGAAACTGCGGGCTTTTGTGATTACGTGGTTGTGAAAAAAAGAAGATGAAACCTAACCCCCCTCAATCCCCCTTTATGCCCCAGAGGGTACTTGTCAGGGGGGAAGCTTTTAAGCCTCCCATGATAAGGGGAGGTTTGGAGGGGTTGGGATTAGATAAGATTCAATCACCTTTCAACCATACCCAGCCGCTCGCTTAACTGGCGTTTGATCTCAGGTGACAGGTTTTCCCGGCCCAATCCGGCCCGATAGATTCTTGCCGCTTCGGCTTTATTCCCTTCAGATTCTGCAACGCGACCCATTCCGACAAATCCTTGCCCGTCACCGGTTTCTGTCAGTCTACGGTAGATAGCTGCCGCCCCTTTATAATCCTTTGCTTTTTCCTTGATCAATGCACTGCTCATCAGGGCATGTCGATTGCCCGGATCTACGGCCAGAGCCTTGTTAAGCCATACTTCTCCATCAGCTGTATTGCCGCCCTTGATCGCGATGATTCCCTTGTTTACCAGTGCCGGGGCATACCCATGTTTCAACTCCAGGCAACGGTCCAGCAGGACGGTTGCTTCTTCGGTCGCGCCCATGCGGATTAGCACACCGGCACTGTTGTTGAGGAGCATGTGATTGCTGTGATCGATGGCAAGCGCTTTGCGATACTGCTCCAGGGCCTGGCGATAATCACCGCGCGCCTCACTGGATCGTGCTGAATACAGATAGGCATCCCGGCTGGCAAGATCGTCCCTGGAAAGTTTTCTGGGTGCTGCAGCCTCAGTAACCGGCATAGCCTTTCCTGCTCTGGTGGTCTGATTGACTTCCTCAACAGGCTGGTTATGTTGTGCCGGATCGCTGGTTGAGCGCTTGGATGGTACAAAAGCCTGCAACGGCGCTTTAGCCGGCTTGATTGCTGATTTGACGATACGAGCCGACTGCGGAGTAGGTGTTTTTGCCGATGCTGCGGCTATTGAGGTTTCAGCAGCCTGCGTTTGTGGGTGCTGTGATTTGGCTGCGGCAGGTTGTTTTTTTACATCTTGTACAGCTACAGGAACAGGAGGTGCGGCAACTGGAGCCGCTAGCGGCGCCGGAGTTACTGTCGGTACCGGAGCTGCAACCGTTGCGACCGGCCGCTTGTTCTTTGGTAGCGGCTTTTGCAGGTAATCCATCACAAACAGCGCAGCCACACCGCAGGAAGCGACTCCGAGAGCCAGCAAGCCAATGGTGGTTACCCGGCTTCGGCCGACACCCTGTTGGCGCGATGATTCCAATACTATTCTTTTAAGGCCGGGAGGTACTTCGGCGCCGGAGCTTTTTCGGGGTTCAACTTTTTTCAGCAGGTCTGCTATCAGGCTCAAGGTGTGTCCAATTCTCTCTGCATGGTGTCACGCACGCTAAAGGTAAGATAAGATGGTTCTGGTTCTGCTGTGTTTGCGGCCAGCAACTCATCCGGAGTTACCGTGGTTGCGCTTTGCACAACGCTCTGTAATGACATAGGTGGAAATGAGGCGGTCTTTTGCATCAGGCGGAATATTTTCCATGAATAGGCAACCTGTTTGGGAGTGCTGACGGCATTGTAACAGCCGACCGCCGCCCAGGTATATCCCTTGCGGTCGATACAGTCGCGCAATATTCGGGCTCCGATCGTTGTGTTATAGCATGGATCGCTGAACAATTTCTCGCCGTCAAGCTTCATCGGCTTGACCCATGACGAATTGATCTGCATCAGCCCCAGGTCGCGACTGCCGTTAGTGTTGATGTTGACAGCCTTAGGGTTCAAACCCGATTCAACCTTCGCGATGGCTTGGAGCAATATGGGACTTATGCCGTGGGCGGCACCGGCTTCATTGAAGCAGAAGGCCATGCCGTACGACGGAATGAGGTAGGGGAAGGTTACAATAAAAAACAGGAATGCCGCGCGTAAAGTCATGATAATGTTGATATCCCATATCAGCCTAAAAATCAACACAACTCAATCACTATCAAAATATAGTAGTCATTTTATTTTCAATATGATAGAAATTGAATCTTATAAATGTTTGACTTAACTATTCTGCTAACAAAAAAATCAATCAACCTTAATGCAAGGAGACAGCATGAAACACACCAACGTACTACGCAGCACTAAAGGTTTTACCCTTGTTGAATTGGCAATTGTTCTGGTTATTATCGGTTTGATCATAGGCGGGGTTTTGAAGGGTAGAGAGCTGATTTTTAATGCCAAGGCTAAAAATGTTGGACTGCAATTGACTTCTATTGCCTCGGCAGCACCGCTTTATCGTGATAAAAATCCATCCGTCCCCTTTACGCAAATATCTACTGCCCGTTTGTCATCTGCAGGGTTTCTTACCGGAGTAGGCGGATCCGTAAATAGATATGGTGGTCTCGTATCCATTGCTCAGGCAACAGCTACGACTCCTCTTGCTGTTGTTTCGTTAAATGTGCCTGGAGATGTTGCAAAGATGGTTGATGACCTGCTTGATGACGGCAATCCGAGTACAGGGTCGATTCGTATATTCCCTGTACCTGCTGTTCAGATTCTTAGCAAAATATATCCAACAGGTACGGCTTTTGCGGATGCTGCCGCACTCTTGGTTGACCCGATTCCAGAAACTAATATTGCGTTGACGTTCTCGTATTAAATTGTTTAATGTTTAAATGAACTTTTGCTCCAAACCTCCGAGGTTTTGAAACTTCGGAGGTTTTTTTTACTCAAATATCTTTATGAAAATATGCTATAAAAGTTAAGTGCTTGATTAATTGACGCGTTTTGACATGCGTGTTAATATACCTACTCACAAAGATAAAGATAATAATGCGGCTCAACTGGAACATAAAGGGATGTTGATGCTTAACTTTAGATGCAGAAAAGGTTTTACCTTGGTAGAAATGTCCGTTGTATTGGTCATTCTGGGTATTATCCTGACAACTGTTATCAAAGGTGGCGAAGTGTTGCGGTCATCCAGAATCAAGGGATTGATACAGACACAGAATGATCTGCAGGTGGCTACGATGGCCTATCGCGAGAGATATGGCAACAAGTCTATAACCCTGGCAAGTCTTCAATCAGCTGATTTTATGACAGGCGCTAATGGTCTTCTGGTTGATCGGAACTTCGGAGTTAACATTGCATTCGGGAATTATACTTTTGTCTCTTCGGGTGGCAAAGTCAGTATCCAGGCGGTCAAATACTTTGATCTGCCTTTTGATGTGGCTCAGGCTATGGAGACAGCCCTTGATGGTGCTGGAGGTGCATATAATACCGGCAGCGTCCAGGGTTCCAGTAAAGAACTTAATGCTTCCGGACTTCCTATAACTAACAATTATATGATCGGCCCTTCTTCCACGCTTTATACCATCATCTGCGCACTCTACCCGGTCGCTCCTTGACAGGTCTCTTATGAACAATGACAGACAACTAAATAGAAGCGGATTTACCCTGGTTGAAGTTGCGGTTGTTATTTTTATCATGGGCATCTTCGTCAGTTTTGCCTCCACTATGTTAAGGAACATCGGTGTTTCAAACAAGTTGCGCGATGCCCGGGAGAAGGTGACAACTACTTCTGATGCGGTTCAGGCGTTGACGGTGAAAACCCGTGTACTTCCCATTGCATTGTCGGAAATCGGTAACCCGGTCGACTTTTGGAACAAAGGATTCAAGTATTATCCTTACACACCTGTTGCTGGGGCCGTTACTGATATATGTCGGCGGTCAAGTACTGATCTAGCAGTCTGTGCAGGAGATCCGTCAGTGGCAGCTTCACCATTTAAATGTACCGGCAATGTTATTAAGGATATTGCATATGTGATCATTAGTGGCGGTGACAATCTGCTGCCAGAAAAAAGCGAGCTAATAACTAATGCAAATGGCTGCTTGGCAGGTTACAAATGCGTGCCGATTTATGAGGTGTCCAGTAATTTTGATGATCTTTACAAATACGTTACCTTGCAGGAGCTTAAGAAGACTGTTGGTTGCATCGAAGCGGATTCGGGGTTGCGGATACTGAATACGGAATTACCATATGCACATGAGACCGCCAGTTATTCAACAATCATACAAGCCGAAGGCGGGGTGATGTTTACAGGTGCAAACAAGTATAAATGGTGCGTAAATGGGGCTCCTCCTCCCGATTTGGTATATTCTCCTGCAACACAATGCACGGATCCCGCTGGTCCCACGGCTGCCCCATCATTCAATATTACACGAGCAACAACTGTAAACCCTTTGCTTGGCACAACCAGCACTCCTAGTGTTACCGTATCTGTTTGGGACGCAAATAATGTCAAAGTAGACAAAACGTTTGTGTTGACTATTGTTAATCCATGATTGAAGTATATTTGTTTATATTCAAAAACAGTTGCTATCTATGAAACTATCAAACTCTCTACAATCAGATGCTTTTACCCAACATCCCGAGAACCGGCCCCGCAACGTTGTTGCCAAGGTATGTCTTGCGATTTCAATAACAATCCATCTTGCTGCTATTGTCGTAATTCTGCTGGTATCGAGGCAACGTAACCCAGGGGTCACGGTTACATATATTGA
>JANYBN010000043.1 GCA_025360785.1 Geobacter sp. | reverse complement strand
ATGGGCAGCGGCAAGAGCAGCGTCGGCAGGGTCCTGGCAGCGCGGCTCGACTGTCAGTTTGTCGATCTTGATGCGGAGGTTGTTGCCGGAACCGGTCGCTCGATCAATGAAATATTTGACCGTGACGGTGAACAGGTTTTTCGCAGTATGGAGAGCGCATGCCTGCAGCGGGTTCTCTGTGGTGGTCACGCAGTGATTGCCACCGGCGGCGGTGTCGTCATGGCAGAGGGTAACCGCAGCAGCATGCGCAGCAGGGGGATTGTCGTCAATCTGGTCGTATCGTTGCCGCAGGTACTTGAAAGGCTGCATGGTGCCGCCGACCGCCCGCTGTTTGCAGGCAGCAATGCTCCAAACAGTGTGAAATTGCTGATGGATGCCCGCGAACAATTTTATGCGGATGCTGATATTAGAATTGACACGGATGGAAAATCCGTGGAAGATGTGGCGGCAGAAATTCTGAGGTTTGTGGAGGCATTACACGCGTGAGCGTCCTGACCGTAAACCTCGCTGAGAACAGCTATGACATTCTGACAGGCAGTGGTTTGCTGTCTTCTTTGGGACAGCGTTGCGCGGATGTCGGCCTGGGTTCGCGAGTGGCGGTCATAACGAATCCGGTGGTCAACGCACTGTATGGTGGTATTGCGAGGCGCTCGCTCGCAGAGGCAGGCTTTACAGCCGCGGTGATCGAGATCCCTGACGGTGAGGAATACAAGAACGCTACGACTCTGTCCGCTGTCTATGATGCCCTGATCGAGAATGGACTGGACAGAAAATCTTTTATTGTGGCCCTGGGTGGCGGCGTTGTAGGTGATCTGGCCGGATTTGCTGCTGCAACCTACCTGCGCGGGATCCCTTTTGTACAGGTTCCGACGACCCTGTTAGCTCAGGTTGATAGCAGTGTGGGCGGGAAAACCGCCATTGATCACCCGCGGGGCAAAAATCTTATCGGTGCATTTTACCAGCCGCGTCTGGTGCTGATCGATGTGGAAACTCTGACGACGCTTCCTGATCGCGAGTACCGTGCCGGGTTGGCCGAGGTTATCAAGTATGGAGCGGCCCTTGACCTGCCGTTTTTTGTATATCTTGAAGAGCATACGGAAGATATTATTGCAAGGGATAAAGGATGCCTTGAATCTGTAATCAGTCGTTGCTGTGAAATCAAGGCGCATGTTGTGGAGCTTGACGAAAAAGAATCCGGCCTGCGGGCGGTTCTGAACTACGGCCACACCCTCGGGCATGCTTTTGAGACAATGGCCGGCTACCGTGAACTGGTGCATGGCGAAGCGGTTGCGCTTGGGATGGTATTGGCCGCACGTATTTCGGCCGCCTTGGGACATTGCGCTGCTGCAGATGTGGAGAGGATTACGACACTGATTACTCGTCTTGGTCTGCAGACCCTGCCACCGGGGTACGTTCGGACCAGGCTGCTGGAAGCGGTCGTTACAGACAAGAAAAGCCGTAACGGTACAATCAGCTTTATCTGTAATCAAGGGATTGGTGATTTTGCAGTTGAACAGCTTTTGCCTGATAAGATGCTTACCCTAAGTGGGCTGGAGGTGTAGTTATGAAAAAGAAAGATTCTTCATCCTGGTCTGAAATCAAACTGCTCGATGAGCGTTTGGCGAAGGAACCTGATTCCTTTTGTTTCGCACGACTTTCCGAAGTTTATCTCAAGGTGGGTCTGGTTGCTGATGCCCTTCACACGGCTCGCCAGGGCGTTTCAAAACATCCCAGTTATCTGGCCGGACAGCGGGCTCTGGCCATGGCCTGCAATGCCAACGGGTTGCAGGAGGAGTCTCGCAGCATTCTTGAGCGGGTGACAGCGGCGGTGCCCGAGGATGCGGCTGCCCAGAAGTTGCTGGCCAGCCTGTATGTAGAAGCCGGTGATAAAGCTTCGGCAATCAGGGCTTACGCAACACTGCTTGACTTCCGGCCCGATGACGTAAAAAGCAAGGCGCAGCTGGAAGATCTTCAGCAGTCTGGAACAGGCGAATCGATGGACAGGGTTCTGCCTTCAGAGACTTCCGTTTCTGCTGATGAGGCTGATGAAAGTTTGAAAGAGGATGTAGAGGTGAGTTTGGCAGAGAGTGGAGAAGAAGATGTAGAAGCGGGTTTGACGGAAAATGCAGAAAATGCTGGAACAGAGGATAGTGAAGAGGATATTTATGAGTTGAGTGAGGACGACATTGTCTATGATGAAGATGGAGGGGACTCCGTCAAGGAGGTGGAACTGGTTGCGACGCCGGCCTTTGACCTGCCCGCACCCGCCCATCATGACCCGCTCTCGACACTGACTCTGGCAGAACTCTATGAACAGCAGGGTTTTATCGCCAAGGCTCTTGATATTTACCGTAC
>JANYBN010000199.1 GCA_025360785.1 Geobacter sp. | reverse complement strand
GCACGTTCGGGCATAGATGGAGAACAATGAGTTTATACGGCGGACGGCATTTTGAAAGTATTCTCTGGCAACGGGGGTGAGCAGCGAGCCGAGAGCGTCGGATTCTTCCCCGGTAGAGGAGAGCATCAGTAGTTGCGAATCGGATGATACAGGGTATCTCGCTCCACGGGAATTTTCCCAGCATGTTTTATCAGGCGGATAATTCCTTCTTTTGTCAACGATTGCGGGCTGCTGGCCCCGGCGTCATGACCGATTTTCTCCTCGACGACGGTGCCATCCAGATCATTGACGCCGAAGGCCAGCGAGACCTGGGCAATTTTCTCACCCAGCATGACCCAATAGGCTTTGATATGGGGGAAGTTATCGAGAAAAATCCGTGCAATCGCCAACGTTTTGAGATCATCGAGGCCGGAAGTCCCCTTGAGATCAAGTTTCAAATCGGAATTTTCAGCCTGGAACGCCAGTGGGATAAAAGCCTGAAAACAGCCGGTTTCGTCTTGTAGAATCCGCAGCATCTCCATATGTGCCACCCGGTCAGAAACAGTCTCAACGTGGCCGTAGAGCATGGTGGCGTTGGTCTTCAGGCCGGCCAGATGTGCCAGCCGAATAATCTCCAGCCAGTGCGCTCCGGAAATCTTCTCAGGACAGATTTTATTCCGGACCTCCTCCACCAGAATTTCGGCTCCGCCACCAGGCATGGAGCCAAGTCCTGAATTCATAAGACGGTCAAGCACCTTCTCGACAGTAAGGCCGGAAATACGGGAAAAATATTCAATCTCCACGACAGTAAAGGCTTTTATATGGAGCTTTGGTGCGGTGCGGCGGATGGCACAGAGGGTCTCTTCATAAAACTCGAAGGGGAGATCCGGATGCAGACCGCCGACGATATGCACTTCTGTAGCACCTTCTTCTTCCGCCTCCCTTGCCCGCAGACAGATTTCATCCAGAGCCAGGGTATAGGCGCCATCTTCGCCGACGGTTCTTGAAAAAGCGCAGAATGCGCAACGATTGACGCAAATGTTGGTCGGGTTGATGTGGCGGTTGACGTTGAAATAAACATTTGTGCTGTTTTTGCGCTCGTTTACCAGCGCTGCCAGCTCACCGATGATCAGCAGGTCGTTGGATCTGAACAGAAACAGCGCCTCTTCAGTGGAGATGCGTTGACCCGTGCGGACTTTTGTTGATATGGTTTCAAAGGTTATCATGAACTGGAGTCTACGAAAAACGGTCCGTTAGTGCAAGCGGAAAGCGCTACTGTTTCCACTCCTTTTAGGTTTCTACGATTGCTCTTAGGGACAACTCTTGTGCACTAAACCGCAGAGGTCATCGCCTCCTGGCTGAAGCAGCATTCTAATTGTCAGATAAATCCGTCAACTTCGTAATGTTTCGTCATATTTACAATTGACGATGCTGGTCACTGTCTGTATAGTTGCGCGCTTAAGTGTCATTTCATCTAGTACAGGGGAGCGATCCAAATGCTGAAGCAAATTACTTTGTTGGCCGTTGCGGTATGCATGCTGTCGGTCGGCTACGCAGGTGCGGCCGAAACCAAAAACATCAAATTCAATTTCAAAAATGCTGAACCGGTCGTGTTCAGTCACTCTCTTCACCTGAAAAAATACAACAATAATTGCAAGATTTGCCACGATGCTATCTACAACTTGAGAAACAAAAAACATTTCACGATGGCCGAAATGGAGAAAACTAAATCCTGCGGAGCGTGCCACAGCGGTATAAAGGCGTTCAGCGTCGCCAGCGAGAAGGATTGCTCCCGCTGTCACTCCGGTAAGCCGAAAGATGTTACATACACAGTAAAAGGTCTCGGCATTGCCGTATTCAGCCATGCGACACACATCGCTAAAACCGGCGGGGCATGCAAAGGATGTCATAATTCAAGCGTCATAACCGGCAAGGAAAAAGCGGTGACTATGACAGAAATGGAAAAAGGACGCACCTGCGGTTCATGCCATAATGGTAAACGCGCCTTTGCTGTTACAGCAAACTGTGACCGCTGTCACAAAGGGCTCAAGCCGAAAGAAATCACATTCAACCTGAAGGGGGTAACACCAGCCACTTTCAGCCACTCCTTCCACACTCAGGCATACAGCTGTAAAGACTGCCATACCAAAAACTTTCCCTACAAAACTGTTGTCGGCAAATCCACCATGGGTGATATGGCCAAAGACAAATCATGTGGTATCTGTCACAACGGCAAGGATGCCTTTGCGTCGTCTGGTGATTGCGACAAATGTCACAAGGGTATGAAACCGGGCAAAATTACTTTTAAAACATCCGCAGGCGAGGCTACTTTCAGTCACGAGTTCCACACTCAGGCATACAAATGCGCCGATTGTCATACAAAGATTTTTCCTTTCAAGTCTGGCGCCCTGAAGGTTACCATGGGTGACATGGAAGCTGGAAAATCTTGCGGTGTCTGTCATAACAAAGGCAAGGACGCTTTCTCGGTGCAAGATGATTGCGGCAAGTGTCATAAAATGTAGCTCAATCTGTTTCATAACTAATAGCTTCATATTAAGATATCGTGGTGCCGAAAATAGTCTGACCCAGGTTTTTTAGTTGGCATCGATGAAATCAGGATTTTATAGACAAGCACACAGCACGGATGCTGTTGTTGCCAGAATAAACGTAAAGAGGAGGTTTAAAAAATGTATCTTCGCTTAGCAGGGGTTTTGTTTCTGTTGTTACTGACGTCGGTGTCTGTGCGGGCCGAGCAGGGAATGGCCATTGACCCGGCCACATGTCTTGGTTGTCACAGCAACAAGATATCTATTCATGATTTCGCGGCGTCTGTGCATGGCAAGAATGCCTGCACCAGCTGCCATGTTGACATTACCGATCTCACCAAGCATATGAAAAAAGAGATCAAGGTCCAAAAGGTACAGTGCGAACGCTGCCATAAAAAACAGAATTCCGAGCACTATGCGAGTGTACATGCTGAAAAAGGCGTGACTTGTGCTGAATGTCACACTGACATTCATACACATAATTACTGGAAAAATGACAAACGCATCGCAGTGGCCAAATGCATCCAGTGCCATGACAAGGAAGCCGTCTACCAGAAGTCGATACATGGCAAAGCTGTTGCGGCCGGCAATATGGATTCGGCTGCCTGCCATGACTGCCACAATCTCCACGCTATTGATAAACTGGCCGGGGCTAAGGATTTCAAAGGCCGTGAATTTCAGACTAAAGTCTGCATGAAATGCCATAGCGACCAGAAGATGATGGCAAAAAACAATGTCACCAATGTAGCGGTTAAATCGTACATGGAAAGCTACCACGGCAAAAACTACCGTCTTGGTTTCCCGGAAAAAGTAGCAGGTTGCGCAGATTGCCATACAGCCCACTCGGTATTGCCGAAAGCTGACCCGCTTTCAAGCGTTAATCCCGCAAATATGGTAAAGCAATGTGCTCCGTGCCATCCTAAGGCAACACCGCTCTTCGCAAAGTATTATGCACACGGCGAGATGACGGACCGGGAAAAATATCCGATCTTGTTCTATACTTTTGTCGCAATGACCGGACTGCTGCTTTCCACTTTTGCCGTCTTCTGGGTACACACACTGTTATGGATGTTCCGCGGTTTCGTTGAAAATCGTGAAAAAGCCGACCAACTGGCAGCTGGAACACATCATCATGTTCACACGACTGCCGCAGGTACGCATCTTCATGTTATCCCCGATGCTCACAAGCAGTATCGTCGATTCAACCGTGTTCATATCTTCATGCACCTTCTGGTTATCACCAGCTTCCTGATCCTGTCGTTGACCGGTCTGCCGCTCAAGTTCTGTACTCAGGCATGGGCAGTAGCGCTGATGAATATGTATGGCGGTGCTGCTAATGCGGCGCTGTTCCATCGTGTCGGCGCTGCCATCACTTTTGTATATTTCGGCATGGCGATTGCGATGAGTATTAATTTCCTCTTTATCAAGAAAGATATCAAAGGCAATCCGCTGCAGCGCCTGTTCGGCCCTGATTCGCTCTGCTTCAATCTGCGCGATATCAAGGATGTTTACTTCATGGTCAGATGGTTCTTCTTCAAAGGGCCGAAGCCGACCTTTGAGCGTTGGACTTACTGGGAAAAATTCGACTTTGTTGCGGTCTTCTGGGGTATGTTCGCCATCGGCGGATCCGGCCTGATGCTCTGGTTCCCTGAATTTTTCGGTCTGTTCCTGCCCGGTTGGGCGTTCAACGTTGCCACTATCGTCCACTCTGACGAAGCACTTCTGGCCACCGGCTTCATCTTCTCGGTCCACTTCTTCAATACCCACGGACGCCCCGAGAAGTTCCCGATGGACTTTGTTATCTTCAATGGCCAGATCGCCAAAGAAGAGATGATCGAAGAGCGTGGCGATCAGTGGAAACGCTATGAAGAGAATGGCATCACCGAGCAGTTCGCCTGCAAGAGAACCAGTGGAGTGGTATACGACTTCCTGGTTAAGGGTTTCGGATTCTGTGCGCTCTTTATCGGCCTCAGCCTGCTGTTACTGATGATCCTGGCCTTCATGGGAGGCGGCGGGCACTAACCGTCGCACCTCTCAGTAAGCTGTAAAACTAAAGACCGCACCTGTT
>JANYBN010000040.1 GCA_025360785.1 Geobacter sp. | reverse complement strand
CGAGCATTGCAGTAGTAACAGATTTAGGACGCTCAAGAGCGTAGCCGAGGCCACGGTCCCAAGTGATGTTGGCCATGCAGCCGAGAGCGCGACCTACACCGAACAGAACGGTGTAGAATTCAAACTCAGTCAGACCAAAGTACATCTGGATAACGCCGGACTGTGCGTCAACGTTCGGCCATGGATTTTTGGTTTTGCCGTGCTCAGTGAGAACGCCGGGAGCAACTTCGAAGATCATGGAGATAACTTTGAACAGCGGGTAGTCTTTGAGGCCAGGGGTATTCTGGCAGAACTCACGCTGTGACATGTAGCGCGGGTCGGTCTTACGTAGAACGGCATGACCGTATCCCGGAATAACCTGACCGGCATTGAGTGTATCCCAGAGAGCAGCTTTGATAAGCTCAGGAGTCGGCTCGACACCTTTGCAGTATTTTTCCTGGAACTTGAGAGTCCAGTCGAGAACTTCCTGATTGGCAAGACCGTGCAGCGGACCGGCCAGACCGCACAAACCGGCGGCGTAAGAATAGTAAGGATCCGACAGTGCTGAGTGAACCAGGTGAGTTGTATGAGCCGAAACATTGCCGGACTCGTGATCGGAGTGCAGAATGAAGTACATACGGGCAACGTCCTTGTACTCCTCTTTCTGGCCGATCATGTGGGCAAAGTTGGCACCCATGTCGAGGGTCGGATCGATGGCGATCTGTTTGTCGCCGCGATACTTCAGGTTGTAAATAAAGGCAGCAATGATCGGAATACGTGCCACGATATCGCACGCATCTTCATACACAGATTCCCAGGCGATCATTTTGTTGAATTTGCCGGAATTGTAGAAAGCGGCAAACTTGGAGTCTTTCTGCAGTGCCAGCATGGCTACGGAGAGCATAACCATCGGATGACTGTCACGCGGCAATGCGCGAACTGCGTCAAATACATACTGAGGAACAACCTGACGGGTTTTCCACTCTGAAACAACTTCAGCAACCTGAGCATCAGTCGGAACGTCTCCTGTAAGAAGCAAGTACCAGAAGGACTCAACGGTAGGATATGTCGAACCGGCAGCCTTTGGCAGTGCAGCAAATGTTTCAGGTATGGTCATGCCACGAAAACGGATCCCTTCCTGTGGATCCAGATAGGAGATATCGGTTACGAGTGAACGGATATCACGGGCACCACCGATACACTGATCGATAGTAACCTTGTCGATAACAACTTGACCAAATTCTTTGACGAGCTTGGCGGTACGGGGACGGTGTGCTTCGATCTTCAGCTTGAGCGTGTCTTTCAGGGCCATTGTTTTACTCTCCTTTTTTGTGGTGTGGGGTTAAACCCGGATAAAAAGCTCTTTTTAGCTTCCTAGCATCTAATCCATCAGCTCTGACGGGGAGAAACGGGACTCTTTTTTAGCATACTGTATACGAATTTGTACGGCTGTTATACTCGACCGTATACGGAAAATGCAACAAAAATTTTGCGGCGTTAAATTAGTTCAAAATTACCAGCTCATCACTGGAGTGAGTAAGGCGTTTAAGCCCTTCATTACTCAGATAAAAGGTATTTTCAATACCGATTGCACCTTCGCCCGAAAAGACGACTTTCGGCTCAAAAGCGAACGCCATCCCGACTTCCAGAGGCATCTGATTGAAGCCCCTGGCGATAAACGGGTATTCATCTATTTCAACTCCAAGACCATGCCCGATAAATGAAACCTGCGAACCTTTTGCCCCCATAAAGCTGTCGGCATAGCCCATATCAACAGCGCGATTCAAGCAGGTGTCGTAGAGCGCGCCCCAGCTCATGCCGACTTCTGCAACGTTCACCATCAATGCCTGAATCTCCAGCATATCGTCGTATGCTCTCCGCAGCCGGTCAGACAGGTCTCCGATTGAAAACACCCTGGTTTGATCACTCAGATACCCGTCCACACATCCGCCGAAATCAACAATGATCGGTTCATGCGCCTCAATACGCTTCAGTCCCGCTCCCTGCCCGAACGAAGTATTCAAACCCAGCCCTCCTAACGGAGTGTCTGAGTAGGAAGGTACGGCAGTGTCGGTGCCGGAAAAGATCTGGGCATAAAACAGTTCGGAGTTAAAACCCCGCATTCTTATCAATCCCTGGTGGCCGTTTTTCCGTGCCGTAAATTCAAGTTCTGCAGCGATTTCAAGATCGGTAGCCCCCACCCTGATAATTTCCCTGGCTCTTTTATAAACCAGATCGACCTGATCGGAGGCGTCTTTCATAAGGTGAATCTCGTAATGAGATTTAATCATCCTGACCTTACGAATCAGGGGGGTAACATCAGAAAATTCGGCGTTCGGATAGATGGTTCGATAGCGTTCATAAAAATTTACAGGAAGAACATCCAGTTCCATACCGATCCGCTTCGGCTCCGGATAACCGTACTGTGAAAGAATCGCCGGAATGTCCTTCATAGAACCGAATGGTACCACTTCCTTAAGTCCGGACTCCATCCGTGCCCGCCCGGCATCTTTGCGAACCATGAAGAGCGGCTGACCTGATGCCGGAACGTACAGGTTACCGCTCTGGACAGTCCCGGTAAAATAAAACAGGTCGGCGTTCTGAACGATGATTACTGCATCAAGTGAGTCAGATATCATGTACTCCTGAAGTTTTTTACAGCGATATTCAAGTTCGGTGGTTGGTGTTATGCGCATTAAATTTCTCCTTGATTTTTTCAAATAAGCCACAACTATTCATTCAATTCAACAGGTATATTCTATGTGTACCGACTTTAAATTTCCGGATTATAACCAGATCGTTTCAGGATGCAAGCAAAGCCCTGAATAGATGCATTTTGGGATCCTCCCAGCTATCGGTTGACCAAACACGTCAAATTGTCTACTATCGTCCCCCCTACTCATAACCGGTAAAATTAAACTTTTATTACGGCGGTAACATATTTCATGCATGCCTATCCATATACCATAACAATATCTTCAGAAAAAGGGGGCGTCGGCAAGACGACCCTCGCTACCAATTTGGCAATTTATCTGAAAGCGATGCGCGAGGATCTGCCGGTAACGATCCTCTCCTTTGATAATCATTTTACGATCGACAAAATGTTCGAACTGCAAAAAAGGAAAGAGGACGCTCCCGATGTCCATGCTCTTCTGATGGGGGCAAAGGCCGGCGAGGTCGTTCAGACAGGGCAGTATGGAGTCGGCTACATTCGTTCGTCAACAGAACTGGGCGATATCCATGAACGCTTCAAAGGGCCTATGACCCTGACTCGGATGCTAGCTGAATCCGGCATCTCCGGTATTGTAATTATTGATACGCGGCCGGATCTCAACATACTGACCCAGAATGCCCTGTATGCCGCCGACCGGGTGCTGATTCCGGTCAAAGATCTGCCAAGCCTGGAAAACTGCAAAAACATCTTTGCGCTGTTTGACCAGCGCGGCATTGACAAAAAGTCATTGGCACTGATCCCCTGCCTGATTGACTCGCGCATCAAGTTTGAGGGGGTTTTCAAGGATCAAAAGTCACTTCTGCGGGCAATTGCCGTCAATCGCGGCTACCGTTGCCTTGACACCTATATATCAAAAAGTCCGAAAGTCGAAAGCCTGAATACAAATCCCGAGGGCAAGATTTACCCGATCCTGACCCACGCCAGAGGCACCGAAGTTCACGGCCAGTTCATGGAAATAACCCGTGACATCCTCAGAAGCGTCGATGCAACCAAAGAAACCAGGGCCTGCCTGTATCACACCTGGCTGCTTGAAAAAGAGGCTCACAAGAAGGAGTCATATCTGGCACGACTAGAGGGTCTGGCGGAACGCTGTCTGATCTGCGGAGCTCTGCTGGCTGAGCATTCCGATGACCGCAGCTTCTATTTCGAAACATCAGATCGTACCGCACGTGGTTTCCTGCATGGCAATTGTGTCAGCAGCATGCTCTGCTCGACACTTTATGGCCTGCAGCAAAATGATCCGACATTTGATGCGGCACGGGCTCTTGTTGCAGACAAGGCGACCAGAGTCGTGTCACTTTTGGTGCCACGGATCAGCTCTGAAACATCTCGGCTTGATTATCGCCAGTTCAGCATGGCTGGGGAACATCTGCTTCAGAAGGACCTTGAAATGCCTGGATTTGATGCCGGGGAATTTGATGGTATACATGATCGTTTATATTTGTTGCTAAATGAGGCGTTGGCAGGATTTGAAGGTGCCTTGCGGAAAGAAAGCTGGCTATCGGTATATCCGGTAGATCCCGGTAACCCTGAGGCAATCCTGCATGAAGAGTCGTACAAGACTATCCACCGTTTGCAGAAACACTTTGCAGAAGCGATCTTGTCTATTTGACAAGTTGTGAGGCAGAAACAAGCTGCACACCCTGTCCGGCAAGTTCTGGCAGCGACGCAGCGAGGGCTTCAATAGTGGCCGGATGGGGATGGCAGATAGCTATCGCTGATCCGTTTTTCCTGGCCATCCTGACCGCCTGATGGAGCTGGCCAAAAATGTAGCTGCGCTCCTGTTCATTATCAAGAAATACATTCCGCCTTGCAGACCTTACGCCAAGCCGCTGTGCCACCCGCAAGCCGGCACTCTCCGGCGACGTTACGCTGTCAATAAAGAATAAATTTTTACTCTTCAGAATTTGAAGGACAGCCGCCATCTTTTCCTCTTGTTCCGTAAATTCCGATCCCATGTGGTTATTGGCTCCGACTGCTCCGGGAAACTGTTGTACAAACCCGGACACTTTCTCCTGCAATTCGGCTGCATCCATTGATACCAAAAGACCATTTGCTTCCAGACGGCGCTCCGGCCACCCTTTAGACTGCATCGGAATATGTATCATTGTTTCAATTTTATTTGATGCCGCAAATGCCGCTACCGCTCTGTCAACGCGCAGACCTGGAATTATTGCAAACGTCAACGGGACTTTTATTGCCGCCAGCGAACGGGCTTCGGACAAGCTGTTCCCCATATCATCGATAACAATCGCCAATCGTGCGGATTTTCTGACCAATGATCCGGGTTTTTCGGTTTCTGGAATTGTAGCCGATGACGAATAATCGCTTTGTTCTTTATGTGGGGACAAATGAATTGCGGAGTGTTTCGGAATTGATGCTGCAGGGATTGCAGGCTTAACGGCAGAAAGTTCCGGTTTCCGGATTACCACCTCTGTTTTTTGTACTGGTGAAAACAAATAATACCCGGCAACGACTCCAACGATCAGAACCAGAATCACCAGTGCCGCCACGCGGGAACCGGTCGGCTTATTATTTCTTGATTTATTTCTGGTTGGAACGGCCATTATTTACCGAATTCTTTGCACTTATATTTATTACTGCTGGCTATGCAACCTTGTCATATTCAAAAGCAAATCCACCTCAAGCACTCTAAAAAAGGAGGATTGAGGTGGATTTGCCGTTTTGTTACGTATTATGCTACTTTTCGCTGCCCATCGACTTGATAAGCTCCCACCCTTTAAGCAGGTCGAGAGCCCGCAGTACCTGGTAATCGGTTTTCAGAACATCTTCAAGCTTTGACGGTGCTTTGTCTGCTTTATCATCCTTTTTATCGCTCTTTTTATCATCTTTTTTAGTTTCGCCGGCACCTGACTTATCTTCAGTTTCAAAATGATTTTCAAGATCCTTTTCGCGCAGGTGCAGGGTATCTTTCTTGCCGGTCGCCTTAGGAAGCTCGACCGCTTCGACAGTAATGTCAGGAGTTATCCCCTTTGCCTGAATTGAACGTCCCTTTGGGGTATAGTAACGGGCAGTAGTCAAGCGGAGACCGGAATCATCCGACAGAGGAATAATTGTCTGTACCGAACCCTTACCAAAACTCTGAGTACCCATTATTATAGCTCGTTTATGATCCTGCAAGGCACCGGCAACAATCTCCGACGCACTGGCGCTACCACCATTGATTACAACAACTATCGGATAATTGGGCTCTTTGTTGCCCTTTTTGGCGGTGAACTGCATTTTAGAGTCCTTCTCACGCCCTTCGGTGTAGACTATCATCTGCCCTTCAGGAACGAAATGTTCGGAAACCTTGACCGCCTGATCAAGCAAACCGCCCGGATCATTGCGCATATCCAGCACCAACCCCTTAAGCTCGCCCTTGTTTTCCTCCTTCATGGTCTTAAGTGCCTTTGCCAGGTCTTCATCTGTTTTTTCCTGGAACTGGGCAATGCGTACATAGCCGTAGCCACCGTCCATAAGATTAAATTTAACGCTCTTCACCTGGATAACATCACGTACAAGCGGGAATTCCTTCGGCTTATCAAATCCCTCACGCATGATGGTCAGGATAACCTTGGATCCCTTTTGCCCACGCATACGCTTGACGGCATCATTGATATTCAGATCTTTGGTAAATTTGTCGTCAATTTTAAGAATCATGTCACCGGATTTAATCCCGGCTTTGAATGCAGGAGTATCCTCGATCGGCGAAATAACGGTCAGGACACCATCCTTGATAGATATTTCAATTCCCAGACCTCCAAATGCTCCCTTGGTATCGATTTTCATCTCTTTATAGGTATCGGGGGGCATAAACGAACTGTGCGGATCGAGTGACGAAAGCATGCCATTAATTGCACCGTAGACCAGTTTTCTGGTGTCTACCTCTTCTACGTAACTTTTCTTGATAATTGCCATAACATCCGTGAAGAGTTCGATCGATTCATAATCACTCCCCTTAGCCTCAGCCGAACTGTGACGCTGGGAACTGAGTATGAAAATGGACAACAATGCCACAATAACTGCAAAACCAGCGATCATCTTTGTCTTTTTACTACTTGGTGCACTCATTTGTTTCCTCCAGATATATTGATACTTCACGTTTTGTTATTACCTGACCCATCCGGCAGGGTCAACCGGCTTGCCCTGATGCCGGATTTCGAAATAAAGTAAACTCCCCTTGCTTGAATCGACATCACCCACCGCACCGATTGTTTCATGCCGTGCTACCTCGACGCCGACTTTTTTTGCCAGTCGTGACGCATGGGCATAAAGGCTGAAATAACCACCACCATGATCAACGATAACCATATTACCAAAACCTTTGAAATAATCGGCAAAAATAACGGTACCTTCATAAATTGCCTTGATTTCGGTTCCGGATGGAGCAGAAATCGACAACCCTTTACTGAATGTAAACGAGTTGAATTCGGGATGTTTATGTTTGCCATAAGATTCGATAATTTCGCCACGGACCGGAAGATTCATACGCCCTTTTTGCGAACCAAAACCGCGATCAGGCACAGGAGGTAACTCAGCAAGGGGTTTCTGTTTTATTCCCGATCTTTCATGGCGAGATGAAAGTTTACGCCTGCTTAAGGCATCCAGTCGGGAAATCATAGTCTGCAGCCTACCGGCATTAACCTGCAATTCTTTCAAAGAGACTTCATAACTTTTACGATCCTGACGCACCTTGCCAAGATAAGCAGCTTTTTTACTCTTTTCCTCTTCGATCTCACGTTTTTTATGTTCGATACCGGTCATGATGCGCTCTTTTTTCAGGGCATCTCGCTCCAGATCTGACTTAAGAATCTTTAGTTGATCGATTTTCTGATTATACTCAAGAAATATTTTTTTGTCATTTTCAAGAATGGATTTCATGTATCTAATATTTTCGGCAAGTTGTGGAAATGACTCTGCCGAAAAAAACATTCGCAGTGCGCCAAGTTCTCCTGCCTTATACAATGAAGCCAATCTTTTTTCGATCTCCAGCCGTTTACGATTCGCTTCTTCAGTCACCTTGTGAATATCGCGTCCGGTACGGTCAAGACTAGATTCAACGCCCTGCAAATCAAGGCTCATACGGCCCAGATCAGACTCTTTCTGTTCAAGATTGCGCAGGATTTCCTGAAGCTCGGTTGATACGACCGCTTCGACTTTGCGAGTCTTGGTGATGAGCTGTCTTTGAGCCTTGATTTCCTTCTTAACGCCGCTTAACTCATCTTTCGGATTCTGCGCCAAAACTGATGAAGCCGCTGCAATCAGGAGCAGAGTGAATATTACTGAAATAAACTTCATCAGTTACACATTTATAAAGCGCTTCAACGAAGTAAGGCTTCCGATGAAGCCAAGCATGGCCCCAGCCAGAAGCAATCCGGCAATGTACTCTAACGGGAGGAAACTTAATCCGGAAGTTACTGGATTAAAAGTAAGAAAACTGCCGGCATTATGGAGAAAACCTTCATAAAGGCCAAACAGCAGGATAACAGAAAATACGGAACCGGTCATTCCCTGTATCAACCCTTCGAGAAGAAACGGAGCCTTGATGAAAAAACGGGTCGCCCCGACAAGAGACATGACCTCCAGTTCGTCACGACGCGAATAAATGGTGAGTTTGATCGTATTCGAAACTATAAAGATCACAGCAATCACCAGGAATCCGCCTAGCAGGGCACCAAGTAAACGTATAAAGTTCAAAAACGAGTTGAAGCGGCGTACCCACTCTTCACCGTACTGTACCTCCGTAATGCCTGGGATCCGCTTAAGCGTAGTAACAAAACTTTCTACAGAAATCGTGTCACGATGGGTACGCTTCAGAGCAATCTCGAACGAAGTGGGAAGAATCTCGGGACGAACCCCTTCCAAAAGGGTTTCCTGACCTCGCAGGCGGCTTTTAAAGCGTTTTAGTGCTTCTTCTCGCGTGACATAGCTGACGCGAGACACCCCGGACAACGCAGTAATTTTATCACGAAACGCACTCTGATCCTGGCTTGACAGTTCCTTGTCAAAATAAACGGTTACCTGTACCCGCTCACTCCAGTTTTCGGCGGCACTTTCGAGGTTGACAAAAATGAGCAAAAACAGCGAAACAATCAGCAGTGCCAGCGTGATTGTCCCTATTGTTACAACATTAACAAAAACATTTTGACGAATATTTGTTACAGCACGAGAAAGGAAAAACCCTGCTCTGCCGCCAAAACCATCACCTGCAAGCGTCGGACGCTTAAAGGGTTTGATCGTCGCTGGCTGATTCTTTTTCCACTTGTTCAACGATTTCCCCTTTGATTAACGTAACAAGACGTTTATGACTCTGCTCAATAAGACGACGATCATGAGTCGCAACAACTACCGTTGTGCCGCGAATATTAGCTTCTTTGAAAATATTGAGAATCTGGTTTTTATTTGCATCATCAAGGTTTCCGGTCGGCTCATCCGCCAGCAGGATTTTAGGATCATTCACCAAGGCCCGTGCCAGAGCGACCCGCTGCTGTTCGCCACCGGAAAGACGCTGGGTAATCAGATTATATTTGGATTCAATTCCCATCTGTTTAAGAATGTGCATTGTCTTCTTGCCGATATCCGCCCTGCCCCAACCCAGCACTTCCAGAGTTATAGCAACATTTTCAAATACAGTACGATTTTGCAGCAGCTTGAAATCCTGAAATACGACTCCGACCGTGCGACGCAGCAACGGTATCTGAGATGCCGACATACGGGTAATATTCTGTCCATCGATCAGAACCTGCCCGCGATTTGGAGTAAGCGCCCCATACAACAGTCGCAACAGCGTAGTTTTCCCTGCGCCCGATGGTCCGGTCAGAAAGACAAATTCACCCTTGCCGATTTTCAGATCGATATTGTTCAGCGCCGAAGCATCCTGTTGGTAGGCAAGCGACACGTTATGCAGTTGGATCATTGTGTCACCAGGTATTGTAGGGTGTGTTATTTGTAGGACTTATCTTATTCGAATTGCTATGAACATCATACAAGTTTCCGGGAGATGAAGTGCCCCCCCCGCCAGATGGCGCTGCAGGAGTTGTTCCTGTTGGCTCTGGAGGTGGTGGAACTTCAACCCAATCCGCCAAATTGGTAAAGGGATCCTTGGGGATTTCCCTCATATACCTCTTCTCCTTCAACTCGCCAAGAGAATCCGGGTATTTACCCTGATCAGCATGAAATTGATCAATAACTGACCTGAAATTATATAGATCTTCGCGCAACACAGCTTCTCGCGCTTTTATAATGCCCCATTGGTAGTTAGGTACGGCTATGGCGGCCAGTATACCGATGATCGAAACGACAATCATCAGCTCAATCAACGTAAAACCTCGTCGATCGAGTTTCCGTTTTCCTCTGGAAGCTGGTATCAAAGCTTTATGAATCAAGTTATTACCACTCACTATATTTTGTTTTACCATCAAGTGCGGTTCCTTCACTCATCGAGTAAACATCAAACACGTCTTCTTTGCCCCAGGAACTTGAATCGGGCTTATCGACAGAGGAGCGTAAATTCCAGCCCCACATATCATCGCTGTCACTTTCAGGCGGCCGAAAAGGGTCGTATATTTTACGCCTCAAAAATCTTATTTTACCGGCTTTAGCGTCGCCGAATTCGCGACCGTCCAGCAATTCCTGCAAATCCTTCGGGTAACCGGCACCGATTTTCAACGGTCCCTCCGGCATTTTGTCAAATTTACGTTTGTAGTCGTCAATCGCTGTTCTAATTGTACGAAGATTTCTGCGGAGCTCGATCTCTTTAGTTCGCTGAGCAGCCATTCGAGTTAACGGCATAACTCCGGCCGCCAGAATACCAAGAATAGTCATGGTTACAACCAACTCTATAAGTGAAAGCCCTTTGCAGGTTTTTAGCATACTATGCATATCATCACACCTACTTAACAATCAAAGGTGATGGTTTCTTCAATTCCCACGTAAAAACCCAGTCACTATATTTCTCTTTTCCATCAAGCAATTGTGAATCATATATTGCTTGAAATTTCTGCCTGAACGGTTTTTCTGCACTTTCACTTGCCACACCCGCAAAACGGGTATTATCACCGACCGGAGGGACAATTTTCCAAGGTTTGTTCGTCATTGGATCTATAATCGCAGACTGCCTGAGACGAAACTTTCTTGGGGGGGCGTTAAAGCAACGATCTTCCCTACCTGCAATTAGATCATCAAGAATAGTTCCATTAGGAGAACTGATTGTCCACAAAAACTGGTTTGTGTTAATTGCTGTAGCCGGATTTGTCATGCAGCTCAATCTCTGGTATATTATCTCGGCGACCTGATCGCCTCGAAAAATCATTTCCTCTTCAAGCTCCCGCTGCCTGACAATTTTCCACGACTGTCCAACCATGCCAAGCATGATCCCCATAATCATAATAACTGTCATAACCAAAATGTAGGTGAAACCATTTTGATTCGCCATGGTTTTCATCAACGAATATCCACCGCCGTACTGAATGGGAGAATGTTCAGAGTTGCACTGAATGACGTGGTGAATGTAGTTTTTGTGAAGGCATAATTTGCGGGCCCCTGATTTTTTGCCCTGAATGACGCCGTCGCCAGCGTACCGCCACCAGACACGCCACCGTAACCTGCAACCCGCCCCAACGTGACCGTCACAGTACCGGAAGCAGCATCAACCTTACTGCTGAAAACGGTCGGCTTGCCATCCTTTTTCATATACGCACCTTCACTGATTGATACAAAATCCACAAAAACCGGATCATATGTAAGAACGAACTGGGCATTGGCCAGATCATTTACGTCACTGATCTTAATATCAAGACTAAACTGCTGGCCAACGGAGGCGGTCGAAGGAGCAGCTATTTGAAGAAGACCGCGTTGAACTGGAGCCATTGCTGCTGGTGCAAGTGGATCCGTGGATGGCACAGGTGCACTGACAGGTACTTGAGTGGGCTGGACAACCATTGGTTCCGGTTTCTTCTGAACTGGTTGAACTGGTTGAACTGGTTGAGTCGGCTGAACGACTGGAGCAGGCTGAACAGCAGGCGCTGGTTGAACGGCAGGCGAAGCCAATCCGTTGGCAGCAGAATCCGCCCTTTTGGCTGAAAGCGGAGGAATAGAGGATTTATTTTCAACCCCTTTCGACGGCGCTTCACCCTCAAAAACCGGTTCTAGATCAAACGATGACATCGGCTTTATCAAAGAAGGGTGATCTTCTTTGCCGGAACCAAAAGAGGCGAGACCGGGGAGCGGCACAGGAATTCCCCTGACCAACCGTGGGGTGATTGCCAGCATCAGCTCGGTCTTGTCCTTGGATGTATTGGAGTTGGTAAACAGCGGCCCGATCAGCGGTATATCACTCAACAGATACAGCTTGGTTTTGTCATTGCTGTCAGTTCTTTGTATGAGTCCGCCAATTATACTTGTTTCGTTATCCTTCAGACTGAGTACGGTATCAATATTTCGTGTACCAATTGTCACAACGGTAGTTAAACCGTCTGCGCCAACTTTTTCTTTAGTAAGGATTGAGCTGACCTCAAGACTGAGTTTAATGGATATTTCGTTATTGAGCTGTATGGTCGGCTCTGCATTAACCTTGACTCCAACGTCCACATACTGGACGTTTACTTGTGATGTCGTCCCAGTCAGAGTCGTAGTAGTAATAGGCACCCTGGTGCCGACGTTGAATTTTGCTTTTTCCTTGTTTTTAACCCGGATTTTCGGGTTGGAAAGCACTTCGCCCTTGGCAAGTGTTTTGCCGAGATTGAAGGTTGCATTCGGTACGGTAACATAGCCGCCAAAACCCTTCATTGAAAAGGCGCGCACCAGATTATCAACTGTAGCCGCAGTAGTGGTGGTGGTACCAGCTGCAGGAGCAACCGTTGCCGCACCAGCCAGCGACGTTGCAAGAAGGTTGTTGGCCGGCGAAAAGGCTCCTAACTGCACATTGTAATTACTCAACAACAATCCGATGTTTTCGGCGTTCTTATCACTGACTTCTATCACTTCGACATCAAGCACGACCTCTGCCTCGGGCAGGTCGTTAGCATCAAGTATTTTTTCAACCACTGCCACAATTTCTTCTGTATCCCGTATGACTATCGAGTTTGAATCTTCATTCACATACGCTTTGCGCACCTGAACCATAGTTCGAATCAGGTTAATGGCTTTTTTTGCGTCCATGTAGTTAAGATGAAAGGTACGCATAACCATGTCATCATACTGCTTGCTCTTGTCAGGCGAACTCAAATATACCAGCATAGTCGTTTCGTTCAGATTTTTTGTGCCGAGTTTGTTCATATTAGTGAGCAGGTCAAGTGCCTGCTGGAACGACGCATTCTCAATAAAAATTGAGACAGGTACATCCTTGATACTCTCATCGAAGACAAAATTAATCCCCGAAAGCTGAGTCAGAATAGTGAAGACATCCTTTATCTTGGCTTCTTTAAACTTGAGAGTAATAGGCCTGTTGGACTTCAGACGCAATTCATAACCTTCCAGCTTGCTTTTGCGCAGCAGAGTAATTCGTTCAAGGGCAGCCTGATATTCTGTGTTTTTAGGAAACAGTTCTGCAGATCGAATGTATTGTCGATGGGCATCCTTAAGCTTGTTACCCTTTTCAAAATCCTGACCCTCTTGAAATGCCTGTTGAGCATCTTTGTAACGGGTTGAAATCTCGATCTGCTGTACGAAGCGCCCCTGGGTCGAATCAATACCCTGTGCCGCCTGGAATTCTGTCAGTGCATCGACATGATTTCCCTTGGCAACCAAGTCTATTCCCTGTTTGAAACGCTTATCGGCGGCCTTCTGGCGGGATTTCAAAAAACGGATCCGGGCCTCACCGACCGTCGGATCATTTTTAAAGGACTCTGCATAGCTATACATTGCCTCTTCATATTTCCCCTCCAACTCAAGCTTTTCTGCCGTTTTGAAAGCACGTGTAGCAGTGGAGGCGCAGGCTGAGAGCAGAGCAAATGCAATTAGTAAAGCAATATGTGAAGTCAGATTCAGGTAGCGCATTGAGTGCGTCTCCTCGGAATATAAATGATTATTTAGCAGCAGCAAGCGGCCGGTTTTCTATCAAAGGAATGACAATCTCATCACCGGAATCGGTGACCGTCAGCGTCAACGCTTGATCAGTAATATCGGTTGCTTCGTAGCGACCGGCAACGATGTCCCCTTTTTTGACAAGCAGAATATCCTTTTCGTTTGACAAGAATATGGTTTTTACAGACCCTTTTTTCAAGAAACCCAAAAATGTAAAACGTGCCAATTGAGCGGCTTCAGGTAATATCATCGCCTGCGGGACTGGAGCAGCAGACACTACCGGTGCCGGTTTCGGTGGCGGAGGTGGCGGCGGCTTGATTGCAACGGCTTGCTGTTTGGCATATTTCAATTCATCTACAAAAACAGGCTTAAAAATATTACGTCGATACCCTTTAAACTCTAAAGGTTCCTTATCAAACAGACTGATTTTCAGCTTGGTGCCATCGTCCACTTCACGGGATGTTTTAATTGTTGTAGCAACAACAGGCTTTGCCGGCTGACTCGTTTTGGAGGACGTGCTGACAGTTTTGAAACGTGGCATAGCGCTGTAACTCCAGAGTGCGGCTATGCCAAAGAGTATCACCAAAACGAACAGAATAAGGCGTTGACGATTCATACGCCCTCCCGGAGATACACTGTAATATTCAAATTCATGACAACATTTTCGACAAAAGGATCGCCATTTGAAAAAGTAACCGAGTCAACGACAAGCAGTTTCTGGTTGTTCTGTAGATCGGACAGGCAGCTTTTAACTGCCGCATAGCTGCCGCTAACTGAAAGCGTCAATTTGTAGGAATATAGAGCTTCTTCCTTGATCTGCGTCGGCGTATAACTGAGCGATCTAATTTCGACATCGCTACTTGCGGCAGTTTCATACAGATCGTTCAGAACCTTGGCAAATTCCCGTTTTTCAGGTATATGCGCCTTCAGCTTTTCGAGGTCTGCGGTTCCCTGATGAAAAAGGGTCGCAGCATCAACCTTACCGGCATTAGCTTCCTGACGTCGCAGGTCATTCCACTTGATTTGCAGATCCGCAACTGATGGGAGCTGATAGGCTGAAACCACATATCCCAGAACCGTGTTGAACAGTAAAAGAGTCAGAATTACAATAAGAAGTCGCCATTTCTGACGGATTATTTCAATTAAATATTGTTTCATCAATTCACTACCTTGCAGGAAATTGTGAATTGTACGCCACGTTCATTTTCACCTGCAACCATATTCTGATGTGATAATAACAGAATATTTGAAAAATACTTCGACGACTCCAGTTTTTCAAGGTACAGCTGTACAACTTTAAAAGATCTTGCACGCCCCTCCAGTTTCAACTCTTCCAGCTTTTTAACCGGAGTGAGTGCTGACAGCGAAATCCCCTCCGGTGTGACATTCTCAAGAAGATCCAACAGACTAAGCCAGTTTGTACTCTTGCGCTCTATAATTTCATTATAAAACCGGATACTGGTCTTCTGATGAACGGATGCTGTTTCGGATATACCGTCAGGTTTAGTTCCCGATCTGGCTTGAATTGCGGTAATTTCTGCGTTCAACCGGCTCTGTTCCCCCATGTTTGATGCTATGCGACTGATATTCCATCCCAGAACAGCGACAAGGACAGCAATAACACAAAATGCAAGCCGGTTGAGCAAACGATGGTCAAGATATGTGCGTGTCGCAAGATTAATCGTGAAACGCATCAGAAACTCCTCAAGGCCGTACCGATGGCAGCAGTGCAGGGAAATAGCCGTACCTGGTCGCCTGGGGCAGAATTACCGGGGGTTACAGAACCTTTTGTCTCTAAGAAAACCGTCGTTAGTCCGGTTGCTTCGGCGACCATCTCCTGAAAGTTCTGAGCAACATCTGGCGATGCAACGCAGAAGACCGACTGCGCCGGCCGTTCAGGAAAACGTTCTTTATAAACCAGCATCGAGCTGTTTATTTCCATGTAGACACGACTGTCCGTCGCCAACGTACCGTGCAGATCCTTGATACGTATAAATTCAGGGATCCCCTGGACAAAGGCCACTATTGACAGGGTACTGCCGTAAAACGATATCAGGATGCACTCCTCTTGCAATGACAGGCGACGATCAAAAAGCTGGCAGATACTAAACGTATTACAATCAATACGAGCTGGAGAAAGTCCCGCCTTCGTAATCAGATCTTCATACTGAGAAATAACTGAACGCGATGCTATTGCTACCAACAGTGCCAGATCGCCATTTTCACGAACCGTCAACTGCTGATAATCGATGTGGGTGTCGGCACTATCAAGCGGTATGCTTTTCTTCAGTTTCCAGCGGATCAGATCAAGAGCTTCTGAATGACTTTTGAAGCGTCCTTCAAGATCCAGCAGCATAATCCTGCTTACCGCATCAGGCAGTGACACCGAGACCCTGTCAGATCGGCAGAGCAATAGATTATAGGCTGATTTCAAGCCTGCCACGAATGAGTCTGGATCAAGAATATTCTGTTCACGAAGTGAAACCTGCAAAGTATTTGGAGAAAATGGCGCTTGAGCGATCCGTTCGACACGGGGCGAAGAGGCACTACCACCTGTCAAAGCGCAGACAACCCCGAGCTGGCTGATTTCAATTCCGATCATCTTTCTGGCAAACAACATGGCGTATCCTGTTCCGGTCATTCAACAAACGTGACGCGGTTTATCTCCTTGAGTGTCGTTATACCAGCCGCCATTTTCTCTTCAGCTGAATCCCGCAGAAACATGACGCCGGCGTCACGGGCAGCTTTTTTCAGTTGGGTAGCGGGGACTTTGGCAATAATGAGATCACGGAGCTGGTCATTCAGTTCCAGAAGTTCGACAATTGCAACACGACCACGATAACCGGTGCCATGACATTCGTCACATCCTTGCGACTCATACAGCGTCATCCCCCTGAAACGTTCAGGATCGACACCACCTTCGATCAACTCTTCATCACTGTAATGTACCGGACGGCGACAGGCGATACAGACTTTTCTTACCAGCCTTTGTGCCAGGACGCAGTTAAGGCATGATACAAAATTATAGGGATCGATGCCCATATGGATGAAACGCCCGATAACGTCAAATACGTTGTTTGCGTGAACTGTTGTGAACACCAGGTGTCCGGTCAGGGCAGACTGGACGGCTATCTGAGCGGTCTCAGAGTCGCGAATTTCTCCGACCATGATCTTGTCCGGGTCATGGCGCAGGATTGAGCGCAATCCCTTGGCAAATGTCAGACCTTTTTTTTCATTAACCGGAATCTGCAACACGCCGCGCAGCATATATTCAACCGGATCTTCAATAGTGATGATCTTGTCCTCACCGGTATGAATCTCGGTCAAAGCTGCGTAGAGCGTTGTTGTTTTTCCGGAGCCGGTCGGGCCGGTAACCAGCACCATTCCGTAGGGTTCACGGATCTTCTTGCGCAGACGTTTGATCTCACGCTCACTAACGCCCAGGTTTTCCAGTGTCAATCCTTTCAGATCGCTGGCAATGCTCTCCTTGTCGAGAATACGGATAACGGCATCCTCGCCCAAAGAGCTCGGCATGATCGACACGCGGAAGTCGATCGATTTCTCTCCAAAGCGGATTTTAAAGCGACCATCCTGCGGAATGCGGCGCTCGGAAATATCAAGCTCGCTCATAACCTTCAGTCGTGAAATAATCGGAGCCTGAAAGTGCTGGTCTATCGTTTCGTTCGCTTTATACAGAACACCGTCAATACGATATTTTATATCAACCCCGTCAAGGCCGGTTTCAATATGGATATCACTCGCTCTGCGGGTCAGCGCGTCCATAATGGTCGTATTGATCAGCTTGATGATCGGGCTGGTATCATCAGACAGGGTTTCGACCGATAACACTTCTTCACCGCGATCGGTTTCCTTGACTAACTGAAGCATAAAATCTTCGGAAACTTCGCGCAAAACCCGGCGCGTTCCCTCGCCGGCTTTGGTTACCGCTGAAATCGCAGCATCGGAAGCGATACGAATCTGAACCTGGCGATCCAGCAGCAACTCAAGCTCATCGAGGTTGACCACATCGGTCGGGTCGGAAACAGCAATAACTATGGAATGCTGCTGCATCTCAAGCGGCACAAAATGAAACCGGTAAATTGCATCCGGAGGCAATTGATTTAGCAGCTCGGAGTCCATCTTGAAATTCCGCAGGTCCACGTATTCAAGTCCGAATTGTTCCGCCAAAGCTCGCGCCAGGTCTTCTTCTGTAACAAACCCTTCCTGAATGGCAATTTCACCAAAACGCTTCCGGGTTGTGTCCAGCTTATCAATTATGATCGGCATCTGATCGGGATTGAGATATCCCCGTTCCATCAGAATTACTCCGATATTTTTTCTTCTGAAGGTTTGCATCGCTATCCTATCGTGCCTGCAATTTTGAAAATAGGAAGATACATCGCAATAATGATGACACCGATGATTACACCCATAACCAGCATTATGGCCGGTTCTATGGCAGTTGTAAGCAGTTGCATCCGTTCCTCAAGTTCATCTTCCAGATAATTGGAAATATCAACCAGCATATCTTCGATTGATCCGGTGGTTTCGCCCACTCCCAGCATGCGTAATGCCAATGGCGGCATGATGTTAATACGTTCAAGGGCAACCGAAAGCCGCCCACCCTCTTCAATAAAACGGACCGCCTCGAACAGGCGTTTCTCCATATAGACGTTATTCAAAGTTCCGATCGACATGCGCAGTGATTCTATAATAGGTATACCACTTCCCAGAACAGTTGCCAGGGTACGGGTAAAACCGGCCACTGAATATTTGGTAAAAACATCTCCTGCAACCGGGACGGTAAGTTTGAAACGATCGAGGGCGTATCGGCCCGCTTCGGTGCTTTTCCACGATCTGAATGCGGCAAGCAAACCGATACCAGCGATGATTCCAAAGATAAAGTATCGCCTGAGTATCGATGTGAATGTGATCAAAAACTGGGTCAGGGCGGGAAGCTTTGATCCTGAATCGGCGTACACTTGACTAAATGTAGGAACGACATATACCAGCAGAAGAGTAATCGCTAGAAAAGCGAAGACAACGAGGATGGAGGGGTAAAATACGGCTGCTATGATCTTTTTACGGAGCGTGCCTACTCTTTTCAAATATTCGATATAGCGCCTGATGGTCTGAGGAAGATCGCCAGTCCGTTCACCGGCACGAATAGAGGCAACATAGAGATAAGGAAACGCACGTCCATGTTTCTCCATCGCAACCGACAATGCTGCACCCGCCTTTACATCTTCACGCACCTGAATCAAAACTTCATATAACGCACCGGAATCGTGACGTTCCAAAATTGCATCAAGTACCTGCATGATCGGCATACCTGCCTTGATCAGCACAAGCATTTCCTGATTGAAGGTCAAAAGAGCCTTGTTATCAATCTTTCTCCGTTTGATACCCTTATCAAACAGAAACTGAAATGGCTTTTTTTTCACTTCAAAGACAAAAAAACCCTGATCCTCAAGGTTTTTGCGCAGAACGCCACTGTCTGCGGCCTCAAACTCTCTGAGAAGAATTTTACCGTCTGATGCACCAAGTTTGCAGGAATATAGCGCCATAACCTTAAGTTAATACCATAGACGGCTAAATAATAAAATATAAAACCACAGACAAAGTGCCTGTGGTCTCGATTCCAATCCAGCTGAAATCATTTCACACATTGTGACAAGATACGCACAGAGAGCTGAAAGGCGCCCTCAAGTACTTAAGCTGCAGACGCCTGTCATCAGCGGTTACGTGCATGTTATGACAGGTAGTGGCGCATGTGATAGTTCCGTCACTTGCAAGCGGAAGATTTTGACGATTAATTGAGGGTTTTTTGCCGGTTGCGTGGCCTTTTCCGACCGCCAAAGATTCATATGAATGAGTCGTTTCAACCGGATGGCATTTTAAGCATAACTGATCAAGATCAGCTCTCATCTCCCTTTTGGTGGAACCGAAGACGAACCATCCGCGCAGCTTGTTCTCTGTGGCAACATGACAGATGGCACAGTCGCCTGCATCTGAATGAGGGCTAACCTTTACATCTTCAACAGCGCATACGGCGCTACATGAAAAAAGTACAAACAATGCCGGCAGAACTGCATTAAGGCTCAGTTTTATCATATTAGTTTTCCTGTCAGTATGATCTAGGATTGTGATCGACTCCGTGGCATGTCAGCCAGCACTCACCACGGAAATTGTAGATACCCTTCTCGACAAATTTAAGTTTTCCGGTAGAACTTTCGGTTACATAATCGCGGTTGAATCGTATCAGATATTTATTTTCAACACTGCCGTGTGACGTATGACAGGTATAACAGGACGTCCCACCGGCTTTAGGGTTGCGTTCGCCTGTAATATGCCGCGAATGCAATGGGAAAGTTTCATTTCCCAGAATACTCGATCTTTTATGGCATTTATAGCAGATCCCGTAAGCAAAGATGCTTTCAACAATATTATCACCGGTTGAATAATTGTCAGTAAGCAGTCCCTGATACTTTGAACCATGGGGCCCACGCGGCGAAGCAATATCGTCACTGCTGTGACAATCGCCACATTTCAGAATCGATATATCGTTTGGAGAACTTTTCTTTTCCCGGTACGGTCTGATGAGGCTGATGACAGCCTGATTCTTCCCTTCCCCTTCGATAGGATGAAATGAAGGGTTGGCAATTGCAAATTCAACCCGCTTGTTTACAGATCTGAGCGGTAGATTGGCACTATCTGAGTGACAAAGATAACAAAGCTCATATTCTTTGGTAATCGGAGCGCTTAAGTTTCCGATCTTTTTACCACGCAATCCTGCATAAGGGTTGTCGGTTGAAACAAAATGCGGGCTGTGACAATCTGCACAATCGGCGTGTCGTGGCATTGTCGGATCAATTTCAGGGAGCACTTCACGAGTTGTGTGAGCACTCTTTTTCTCAAAAACCGGATGATGATAATTTTTCGCAAAATCTTTCGATATATCCTTAAGCTGAGTACCTCGAGAAACCAGACCTGTCTGCCCATCTGAAGGGCCATGGCATGACAGGCACTTGCTTGCGCCGCCCCCATCCCTAAAACCAAAACCAAGATGACAGGAAGCACAACCATTACGCGTATTCTTTTTATCCAGATGAATCGGCTTTACATCGGTGGCAAACACCATAGAAAGCAGACCGGCTACCAAGACGAAGCTAACCCCAAGTACATACAGAAATCTCATGCATCTTCCTTTCATTACCCGGCAACCTAATTAGGCGTCCATGGCTGCTGAGTAAACCCAACCCCTGCATCCATGGGGTGACACGAGATGCAAACAGCTTCCTGATCAGCTCCAGCTGTAGCGGTTCCACTAACGCCATAGACCCAGAATGGCGTTATTTTTCTGGTATCTGGCGAAGCACAATTGCCTGTCCCACCGTAACATTCGGCATCATTTGATTGATTCTGATGCGGATCATGACAGGTGGTACACTGCATCCTGCTTTTTTTGTCCAACTTTACATATAGAGGAAGATCAGACAACTTATACTGACTTTTTTCAGCGGGATCAGCAGCTTTGATTAAATCGAGAACGCTTTGGTTATACACAAAAGAAACCGGATGGTGGCCAGTCTTCATTTTGTTCGTAGATGGCTTGAATGAAGCAAAGTTACCAACACCACTACTATCGATAACACCAGGCACATCACCACCAATCATTGCTATTTTGGTCCCATTAAAACCATCTCCGAGGTTTGAAACACCGTCATGACAGCTGAGGCAAAGTTTGGAGGAACCGTTCGGCTCACCATACGCTGCTTCAGTAATATTACGAATTTGAAGAGTGCCAGAAGAGTAGCGCTGGAAGATTTCTGTCGAAAACTTACGATTCCAGAGGGGTGCCTGCCCTTCAACATTGGCGCCGTGGGGAGTATGGCAGAAAACACAGATCTCCTTGCTGCGGGGATTCGCTGGGTCGTCTATGGCCCTATATTTGATACTTGCATCGTTATTCGAGGCCGACAGATTGTGCTTGTTTTTAGCTTCCGAGACCTTGGGCCCCGGTGCATTTGCATCGGCCCGATAGGCAAGAGAAAGCAGAATCGCGGTAATGACAGCCAATGGTACTACCTTACGAAAAACATTCATTATTGCACCTTCTCTTTCAAATACTGATAAATCTGAATGCGGTGGTTGAAAGTATCGGAGATATAGATTCGATCATTCCGATCGATAAATATCCCGCTTGGGAGCATGAATTCGCCCAGCGATGTTCCTTCCTGTCCAAGATACAGCAACAGCTGACCTTTCTGGTTGAATATTTGGATATTGCCGAAGATCGAATCCATTACATAGATATTCAGGTCACTGTCCAGCGCCACGCCTTTCGGGCGGGCGAACGAACCAGGTACATCCCCGATCTGCCCCTGACTCCTGATATACCTGTTGTTGACGTCAAATACTCTGACGGTAAAATTCATGGTATCGGTGACATACACATTATCAAGTTTATCAACAGCCAGATACGTCGGCCTGTTGAATGATTCCGTAAAATCGGTTCCGGCAAGTTCTCCCTTAAAGAGATCATCCTTGCCAAAGATAAAAACCTTATCAGCCACTGCATCAGCTACAAGCTTATCCCCATTGCTTCTGACTGCGATACCTGCGGGGCGCTGCAGTTTGCCTTTGCCGTCAAGCTCACGCAAAAACGCCCCGCTCTTATCGTATTTGAATACCGCGGCAAGCTGTGCATCGGTAATGTAAAGATTGCCGTCACCATCAAGAGCCACTCCTACCGGGCTACCGAGCCTCTTTTCACCCGCTTGAAAAACATACTGCACTTCTTTTTCCGCAAGGCTGTATTTATGAACAAGCCCTATCGACGGGTCGGCGATATATATCATCCCGTTACCGTCTGCCGCGATACACTGCGGTGTATAAAATTCTACATATTCCTCTTTTGTACCGGTAATGTAGTCAAATATTTTTTTTGTTACTCCCGAGGACGCCTCGACAACGTCCCTTGGCCCACTGATCACCTGAAGTAATTTAATTCTAGGTTTTTCAGGAGCATGGGGCCAGACGGCACCCAAGCGTTTATCCAGCCAGGCCGCCTCATCCAGTCTGGCAGTAGTACAACCGGTGACAAGGAGGAAACAAATGGAACAGCAAAAAGTCACCCGGAGCGCAATACAGGTTCTATATTTAAAAAACAAGAACATTTCAAGCATTTAGCATACCAACAACCCATATACAGAACGAAATGACACCAGCCGATCCCCAACGTATTCCACTCGATACGACAAACACATCCTTTTGAGGAAACGCCTTTAACATCAGCATGATGCTGGAGAATAACCAGCCGATTAAGCCGGCTATAAGAATGACTGACCAAAGATCGTGCGACATAGTGATATTATTTCCCTATAAGTCTTGAAAGAATGGTATTCAGCCGGAGTTTCCAGACCATTAGTACCGCTTCCCGGACGATTGTGCCCGACATTTTGGAACTGCCGGCATGGCGATCGATAAAAATAATCGGTATTTCGGAAATGCGAAAGCCTTTTTCCATGCAGCGGTAATTCATCTCGATCTGGAACGAATAGCCATCCGATTTGACCCGTGTGAGATCAATGGCTTCGATGGTAGAACGCCGGAAGCATTTAAAGCCGCTGGTGCAGTCACGCACCTGTAACCCGGTAACCCACCGGGTATAGACACTGGCGAAATAGCTTAAAATCAAGCGTCTGATCGGCCAGTTTACAACACTGACGCCATTCAGATAGCGCGAACCGATAACCAGATCGCTTTCCTTGATCGCAGCCAGAAAAAGCGGCAACGTCGCCGGATCATGAGAAAAATCCGCGTCCATTTCCATCAGATAGTCCGCGCCCTTCTCAAGCGCTATCTTGAACCCCTCACGATACGCAGAGCCCAAGCCAAGCTTCCCGGCGCGGTGCAGAACGTGAACCCGGTCATGCTCTTCAACCAGACCGTCAATAATAGCACCGGTGCCGTCGGGTGAATTATCATCGACAAACAGAATATGGATATCAGGGTGTTGTGCAAGAACAGCGTCGGTCAAAGTCCTGACGTTTTCTTTTTCATTGTAGGTTGGGATTATTACGAATGCCTTCAAAATATCTCCGCGTGACGCCGTTTGAAGCGACACAGACTCCAATTTCATTTATTCAAAATATTTCAAACATCGCTTTCAACAATACGATTTTTAAACGATAAATGTCAAGAGCAACGGGGACGACATATCTTGCACTTCGCCATTGACAGTAGTTTACGTTAAATGCTTGAATATACCGTCTCTATTGCATTTAAACCGCACATATCTTATAAACCGAAAGGGATATAAAGAGGCATATTCCAAATTCACCGTCCAGCGAATTGTTTTATTAAACAATCTAGCATCTACGCACCAACATTGGAGCACAATGAACATACTCCTCAACAAAATGAAACTTCGCGGAAAGCTGCTGGCACTGGTCTTGCCGCTGGTAATAATTCCAATATTCGTTGTGGCCGCAGTAATCGGCCTCATTGCCAACCAGCAGGCATATCTGGGCATTACCAAAACCAGCAAGGATGATCTGCAGCATCTCTCGGCATTCTGTATTGATTTACTCAATTCCCACCATCAGCAGTTTCAGGTTTACAAGCAGGATAAAACGCGGAATCTTAATAATGAACTGGCAACATTGACCGCACTTTCATACAACCTCGTCTCAACCGAACATAATCAGCATGCCCAGGGAAGAATCGGCATCGAAACGGCCAAACTAGAAGCACGACAAGCATTGAAAAAAATAAATGTCGGTGAGAGCGGCTATATATATGCCATGACCAGCAGAGGTGACCTTCAGGCCCATATTGCCCGTGAAGGTGAAAACGTATTTAACGAACGTGACGAAAACGGCCGCTACTTCATCCGCGAAATGTGCGTGGCTGCCAGAGCAAGCAAGCCCGGCGAGACATTGTTCATAACCTACCCCTGGCGCAATGCGATTCTGGGAGACAAGAAACCACGCACCAAAGTGGTTGCATATAAATATTTCAAAGAATGGGACTGGATAATTGCGTCCGGCAGCTATCTTGATGAAACTGGCGGAGATGCCGCCTTTGAACGCCAATCATTTGCAAAACTCAAAGAATGTATCAGGGCTAAAAAAGTCGGCGCAACCGGCTACATTTTCTGTATGGACAGTAAAGGCAACTTCACGATTCACCCCGATTCGGAAGGAAAAAATCTGATTGACTCGAAGGATCTGAACGGGAACAGCTTTATAAGGGAGATGTGCAGCAACAAAAGCGGCTGGATTCGTTATCCCTGGAAAAACAGAACTGATAAAACCGCCCGCATGAAAATTGTGCGCTATGAGTACTTTGAGCCGTGGGACTGGATCGTCGCAGTCGGGTCATATGAGGATGAGTTTTACCAAGAAGCGAACCAGATCAAGACGCATATTCTGTTCATCATGACGCTTCTGATACTGGTTGTCGGAGCATCGGCGACGGCTCTGGTTTTCCGCGCTTCGACAATATTTACCAGCCCCATCACCCATATGATGTCGATCATCAAACGAGTCAAACGCGGCAATTTTGATGAACGGATGACCGTTAACGGTGAGGATGAGCTGGCAGAGATGGCAAGTGCGTTCAACCGCATGACGGATATTATCCAGCGCAACAAGGAGATTGAGTCTAATCTTGCCCAACAGGGTAAGATGGCATCATTGGGCGTGTTGTCCTCTGGAGTCGCCCATGAGATAAATAACCCGCTGGGTGTTATTCTTGGCTATGCTGGCTATCTTGAAAGCAAGATGAGCGAAGATGATCCCAACTATCAGTACATCCACGAAATCAAGCGGGAAAGCAAACGCTGCAAAAAAATAGTTCAGGATCTGCTCTCGTACGCCAGGACACCCCGGCCGACGCTTGAGCCCACGGATCTGAATGATCTTTTGCAGCAGATTGTCGATTTTGCCGCCAATCATACCGACATGCGCGGGGTAACGATCAACACCACCCTGGCAAGCGGTCTGCCACTGGTTGAACTGGATGGTGACCAGATGCGCCAGGTTACCATCAATTTGATCCTGAATGCCGGCGGAGCGATGCCGGAGGGTGGAAACCTGACTGTTAGCACTGAAGCTGTTGATGACAGGCATGTCCGCATAACTTTCAGCGATAACGGCAGCGGTATTCCTCCTGAAAATCTGGAAAAGATTTTCGAACCGTTCTATACGACTAAAGCTCGCGGAACCGGCCTGGGACTCGCCATTACCCGGCAGATAATCGAGCAGCATCAGGGCGAAATTCACATCGACAGCACCGTCGGCAAGGGCACATGCGTCACCGTTACACTGCCGACGGAGCGAGAGGAAATATAATGACTGACAAAAAACGCATTCTGCTGATTGATAATGAAGCAGGACTCTGCCGGATGATGGAGCAGATTCTGTTGGATCACGGCTATCTGGTGCGCTTCTACACCTCACCGCAAAAAGCGGTTGAGGAGTTTAAGGCAAATTTGTGGGATCTCGTTATCAGCGACATCAAAATGCCGGGCATGAGTGGATTGGAGGTATTACAGGCCATTAAAGCCAAGCAGCATGATATTCCGGTCATCATGATCACGGCATATGCAACGGTTGACATGTCGATCCAGGCGCTACGTAAAGGCGCCTACGACATGCTGACCAAGCCGTTCGAACCTGATGAACTTATCTATCGGGTTAAAAATGCCCTTCAGCAAAGACAGTTGCTCGAAGAAAACCGGGAACTGCGAGCAGAACTTGAAGAAAAGTTCCGCTTTGAAAACATCATCGGGGCATGTGAAGGGCTGAAGAGTGTTTTGGAGCGCGTCGGCAAAGTCGCTGTCAGAGACACATCAATCCTTGTGACCGGCGAATCCGGAACCGGCAAGGAGCTGATCGCTCAAGCCATTCATTACAACTCTCCACGGCGGGAGAAAAAATTCGTCGCCATTAATTGCGGCGCATTACCCGAAAATCTGCTGGAAAGCGAGCTGTTCGGGTATAAGAAAGGTGCGTTTACCGGCGCTACGGAGAGTCGTAGCGGACTATTGGAAACCGCCAGCGGCGGCACCCTCTTTCTGGATGAAGTTGGCAACCTGCCGATGAATGTGCAAAAAACCTTGCTCCGTTTTCTACAGGAAAAAGAGTTTAACCGTCTCGGAGATACGACTCCAACGAGAGTTGATGTTCGTGTTCTGTCGGCTACCAACTCCGATCTGAAAGAAGCGATAAAATCCGGCGCATTTCGAGAAGATCTCTATTATCGTCTGAATGTTGTCAACATCCACCTGCCGCCTTTGCGGGAGCGTTGCAGCGACATCCCGCTGCTAGTTGCCCATTTTATCCATCTTCAGAATCAGAAATTCAAAACTGCAATCAAAGGATTTGAGAGCGAAGCCCTGCGAATCCTGTGCGAGTATGAATGGCCGGGAAATATCCGCCAACTCAAAAATGTAATTGAAGCATGTATGGCTGTGGAGACCGGGGAATATATATCCAGAGATACTCTGACGCAGTTTATCGAAGCGTCCCCAGACAGCAGGACTGTTTCAAGCAATCTTGAACCGAACAACCCAGATCTGCCCTACACTACCGCCCTGGAGCGTTTCGAAGCGGATCTACTGAAAGGCCTTCTTAAACGACATGGAGGCAACATTGATGCGGCAGCGCGAGAGGCCGGCATGAACATGGTTACCATGTATCGAAAGATCAAGAGGTATGGCATCAGGAAGGAAGATTACTGAGTGGGGTGAACTGTTTCACAAAAACTGATGTTGTCGAAGTTAGTAAGGCAGACTGGGTAAAGTAATATAAATATCATAAAGTTAGCACAATGCCAGCTAGACCGAAAAAGCCTCCGAGGTTTTTGAGAACCTCGGAGGCTTTAGCTATACAATTATTTAATGAATTAGTTTTGTTTTATAACTAACTGTTACCACGCAAAATTGAACGTCTTGGTAGTAGCAACTGTTTTAGGTGTGGTCACAGTAACAATAATTGATCCGGAACCACCTGTAATATTGCCATTGGTCACCCCTACCTTGAACATTGTAGTGCCAGCTCCTGTGACGGTGGTATCTGGAACAACAAATGAAACGGGCAAGAAGGTTAACCCAGCGGTGGAACTGGAGACAGCAATGATTGTCCCGCTTGGCATTAAATGGCCATTTGCATCTTCAACCGTTAAATCAAGCACGCTGGACTGCGCTGTAACAGGTACTGCCGGTGGCCCGACAACTGCGGCGGAGGCCGGATTGATTGTCCCAGTCAATAAGAAAGTACTATCTTTAGGCCTGTTTGAGGCGCTGACAATAGAGCTCGTTTGAGAAACTAAATTACCATTAGCGCCAACAGCAGATGCTGTAATTGAGATTGTGCCGTTATGGGTTCTCGGAGCCTGACTTGTCCAATCCACCGAACAGAAACCGTTAGCGGTGAAACAGGACGACCCGATAGCTCCATCATCTGTTGTGAAATATACAACCGTATGATCCTGAACAGGATTTTGCATATTATCGGAAAGTCGTGCCGTTACCGGAACTATAATGCCATCAGAATTAAATGATTCTGATGCAAGAGTTTTAAACGAAGTGGATATATTGGCCGGCACCCCAGTTGATACAACCATTTGAGCTGATTGACTGGCTATTGCAGCCCCTCTGACAGTGGCTATAACCCTGAAAGGAGTTGACGCGATACCTGCTTGTACGGTTGTTGAAACAATACCATCCTTATCACTGCTGGCAGATATTGGTAGCACGGCTAAACCACCGGCGCTTGTCGTAAGCGTAAAATCAACAAGTTGGCTAACCTTTGGCAGACCGACAGTATCCAATACCTTAAAAACCACATTTGAGGTTTCCGACAAACCTGGCGCCGCCATTCCCTTGAGAACAATTGTGGTAGGAGATGCTGAAACATATGATATTGCCCCGGTATCAAGCGGACTAACCGTAACATTCGCCGTTTTGCTGTCCCCGGCAATCAATGCCGTTATAGTGTCTATGCCTGTATTAGTAAGCGATGTGTAGGTAGCCGTAGCAAAACCGGTACTATCAGTACGCGCCGTTGTGCTGATAGATGCTTTACCTAATGCAGCCTGTACCGAAGTGAATGTAACATCAACTGGTTGAGAGGTGTAGGGAACCATGTTAGCATCATTAACCTGTACCCGCACAGTAGTTGAACCACCATATGATATTGATGAGAGGTCAAGTGAAAGGATACCCAATTTAAGCGGTGGCAAATTGATACTAAAAGAAGCGCTTGTTGAAACCGGTTTATTATCTACAGTTGTAACAGCAGTAACTTTACCTTGAGCAGCATTGCTTCCTGCTATAAGTTGAACTATTGCAGTCCCGTTGGCATCAGTAAGAGCAATACCAGTTGCTGGCAGAATTGTACCCAGATTTGTAGAAAAATTCACACTAATACCACTTGCCGGGGTACCATCTTTTTTTGTAAAATTTGCTGTAACATTTGTTGTATCGCCAAACTGAAGAATATCTTTTGTTATTGAAACCGAACCAAATGATGATCCTGAAGATGGCATTTGCACTGGAACAATTACTTGCGATGAAGATGAACCACCACCATTACAGCCGCTAAATATTAAAGTACAAAAAAGAGTTGTAAGAAATAGTTGCAGCAGTTTGTTCATAATAAACTCCCGTTTATGCTTATTTGAAGTAGTTCACTCGTAGCGTAGCCAGCGCTCCCGTACCATCTACCAGGATAATATCAACAAACGTTGCTACCGAGGTTGTACCTGATGCTATATTTTTTGATATGTTCAGACTAGTGCCTAACAATGTAGCACTAATTTCTGATGACTTATCATTTTTCAAGACTTTATAAGGTGGGGCGCCACCAGATAATAAAACACTAATATCTGCCTGACCACCAACGGGATCAATTTGAATGAAGCTAACTTTGGATGGCGTAGTATTGAACACATCTATTGCAGGTATTGTCACATATTTTGTCTGAGACAGCCCACCCATAGAGGCAGTCAAAGTCAGATAAATCTGCTCATTGGCTTGTATTACCGGATACGTATAGGTAGCAATCCCAGTCCTACTGAGTCTGTATGATAATGTTTTTATTTCTGGCTGGACATTTGAGGGCGTAGTGTAAACAGCAGTAAAATCAATCACTGCATTTGTAGCTTCTTTGCCGGCGTCAGGTACATAGGTTGCAACAGCATCTACCTTAAATCTACCAGCGGTTAAGTCTGTTAATGTTATATCGCTCAGTGTTAGAGTTCCAGATGTGTCTTTGCTCCCACACCCAAGCATCCATAAACTCAACACTACAAATAAAAATATTATCTTTTTCATCCGCTAACTCCCTCAGAGAGATAATCGTACTCTAATTAATACCCTACTCGATAAAAACCGCCTCAAGATCAATTACTAAGTCCCCAAGAAACGGTAGTTGCATGGCTATATCTGTACCTGTTCCCGTCTCGATATATTTTCCGCTAAACTGCACCCAAAATTCTTGGTGTGATAAAAATCAACAGTTCAGTTTTGGTTTTACTTTTTGAATTTGACTTAAAAAGACTTCCAATAAAAGGGATGTCCATAAGGTACGGTACGCCTTCGTCGCCTTCCTGATCACTGTCAACATAAATTCCACCAATAACTGTAGTTTCTCCATCTTTCAAGAGAAGCTCGGTAGTAGCCTGTTTTGTGTCAATAGCCGGCGGGCTGCCAGTACCAGGAGAATCATTCTTTGCATCTATTTTCATCATAATCGTGCCGTTGGCATTTATGTGCGGAGTGACTTCCAGCGAAAGAGTTGCGGCCACGAATGCGGTGACAGCTCCGGTTGTTGCAGTTGTATTTTGATATGGTATCTGTGCACCCTGAGATATTTTGGCAGTTTTATGATTTAGAGTAGCAACTTTCGGTGACGAAATGATCTTGACCAGACCTGCACTGGCAGCTGCACTAAGACGGGTATCCAGCTTGATGGTGCTGGCCAGTGTGCCAAAAGAAATACCCATGCTCCCGCCCGCTGCAGATCCTACGCCAGAAGTCGGTGGAGCAGATGAAATACCGCCAAAGGCCGTATCAAGTGAGTTAATTCCCAAAAATGATGCTGAGCCATCGCGATTATGAGCACCCCAACTGACACCCAGATTGCGGCTGAAAGTTGATTTTGCCTCAACTATTCGGGCCTCGATCATTACCTGTCTTTCTGGAAGATCCAGCTGGTTAAGTAATGATCTCATATCACTTAATGCTTGTGGAGTATCTTTTACTATCACTTTGCTTGTTCGTTTATCGGAGGATATCTGGCCTCTGTCAGGAGTTTTTATTTTTTCAAACTGAGACGTTATTTCTCCCAGATCAGCATAATTAACTGAAAAGGTTTCCGTCTTAAGTTCAATTGACTTTGCGGCTGTTTTTTTAATTTCCAGATCTTCCTCAGCTTGAGATTTGAACTTACCTTTACCCTTAATAATTACAATGTTTCCATCTTCACGTTTATCAAGACCTTTTGTATCAAGTATTATTTCAAGTGCTTGATCCCATGGTACATTTACTAATTTCAAGCTAATATTGCCTGTAACTTCATCACCGAGTACAAAGTTCTTGTTGCTGACTTCAGAAAGAAGCTGGAATATTTTTCTAACTTCAGCGTCAGCAAATTCCAACGTGACTTTGCGCCCCTTGTAGCTGCGTGAAGAACCAGGTGACTTGACGCTGGATTCTAAAACTGGCGCCAAATCTGATGACATTTCCTCATCGGAGACAAGCTCCACTTTTTGGCGAACTGGCTTTGATTTTGGTTCAGAAGCTTCGAGCACAATCTTATCTCCCGCTAATCCTGCAGGATGCTTGAAATCGATATATATCATGTCGCCTTCCTGGCGATATTCGAACGGAGCGGCTACTCGCATTGCAATACGTATTTTGGTATCAACACCTTTTTTAGATTTAACAACCAGAGGTGTTATACGCAATACTGGTGAGACAAAAGAACGAGTTTCAAGTGATCTTTGAAGTTTTTTTGGTAGAGATGTATTGTTAAACTTCAATGTGACATAACCGGGAGTTTTAACCGGCTGATCTGAATTAATATTGCCCGTTACCTTTACCGATACTCTCGATATTCCATCAACCACCTGAAAATCAATCATTTCAACAGCTGAGACACCTGAAGGAATTTTCGGTTTATTCGTACTTTTAGAGGTTTGCGTTGTTGGAACAGCTTGATTAGCAGCTTCGGGCTTTGCAACCGGCTTTACGTCCAAGGTGCTTGCTGGTTTTGCTTCCGGCTTTGACACAGGCTTTACGACAGATGGAGCTTCAGTTTTAGCGATTATATTTACATTTACATCCGCAGGCTTAATAACCTTTGTCGAAGTTAGCTTCGTATTTGCATTTTCATCAACAATCTTTGCATCTAGATGAATGACCACCCCAGCATCAGTTTTGATTGCGGTTGCCTCAGGAAAACTCCCATTTACAGCATCAAGAACGACACGTACTTTGTCCGGATAGATACCAAGTCGAGCTGAGGCAACACCAGAGGCATTCAATGGCAACAACCGGGACGACAAACCGCTTTTTACATTTATTAAATCGACTACGTATCGTTCTGGATTGTTAAGCCTGAAGGTTTTAAAATCGCTGATCACACCATCAAGAGCGAGAGTAACGGCATTATTGTCGACTGAAATAGCAGTCAGCGTCCTGAACGAAGCATCTTTGGCAGAGGCCAATGCGGGATCTAATGAAGTTGGTGGTGATTCGACGACAACAGATTTCTTATCAGTAACATTTGTAACGACAGCCGGAGTAAGACTTTCTTCTGGTAAAGGAAAAGATATCTTTAACTCTCCGGGATTGGCCGGCAACGAGGAAATCACAGCTTCAAGGTCACTTACAAGTTCAATTTCCACCCGTGTCAATACGCCTGCCTCAGTATCAAAGCGACTAGCCTTAACAGTCTTAAAGTTCCCTCTGTCAATATTTACCGGTGAGGAAATATTACCGGGGGTAACCTGAGAAAAGTCAATAACAAGACGAAGAGGCGACGCTGTTTTGTAACTTGTGTAGGTAGCAGGAGAAGTCAGCTTTATCGTTAATTCGGTGGCAGAACCATCACCTGTTGGCGCAACAGATTCGATTCCGGCAAGCTTTTTTGCTTCCAACTGCTCAGCGGAACGAGCAATATCAGGAACAACAAACAAACCGCTTGCAAGTATGAAAAATGTTGTGAGCAAAATTTTAAAAATATTATTCTTCCACTTCATGCGGAACTCCTTATTGCTTCCTGGGAAGGGTAAGCTTTATCTTCTCTTTACGGACCCTGCCATTGTCATCTTTGAATTGTTCTAAAATATCGACTCCAGTTGAGCTGATAGAGACAATTCTGCCGTCATTTTTACCTATCGTCATTCCAACTTTCAACACATACCCTTTTCCACCTGGGTCCGTAACCATTGCCTGATTTTCACGGCCACCGGTTACTATGCCGATAAGCTTAAACTGGCTGATATCAAAACTATGAATCGGAAGAGAATTTATCAGGGTTTTTATTGGTCTTTCAGGTGTATTTTTCTGTTCAAGTTTAACAGCAACAAAAGGCTTGAACGGGTCTTTTTTATTACTGAAGTCAAACTGGTTTACAGGTGGAGGCGGGAGTCGTAATGCGGAACTGGTCTGTTTTTGGACAGGCTTGATATTGGATTGCACAAGTGATTTAGCCGGCTGAGAAGAAGGCACAGTCACTTGAACGGGTTCCTGGTTCTTGCTGCAAGCGACGAATAACAACGCACAGGCAAAAACAACAACCAGAGGAAAATTACTATTTTTTGGGGGCAGCTTTTTTATCATCCTTAATCTCTTTCTTATCAAGGAAGCGGAATGTGGTAGCGAGACACGTAACCTTGGTCATCATGCGATTATTTACATTCTTGATATCTGAAAACGCTACATTTGTAATATTTACTATTCGCGGCAGGTTTGCAACAGCTGCAAAGAAATTCGCTACACTTAAGTATGATCCTGAGACAATAATATCAACCGGTACATCTGCATAAAAATCTTTGGGAACTTCCGGCTTGGGACGGAATGTTAAAAAATCAAGCCCGGCATTTTTACCTAATGTTGTAATACTGGTCAATAACGACGGGATTTCTTTAGAATTCGGCAATTCTGTTAATGCTTGAGCTAGCTCCTGGTTCAGCTGTTCATATTCTGCCTGCAGTTTCGGGAGATTATTTGCAATCCTTGTTTTTTCGTTAATTTCGTCCTGTAACTTGGCCAGCTCCACTTTAAGCCCGTCAAGTTCTTTATATTTTGGAAGGTACAAAAACCACACTAAAGCGGCAGCTTCCATAACAGAGATCAAAACAAGAATCAGTATTTTCTGTTTAGCAGGAAGCTTAAGTATTTTTTCAACATTAGGATCCATATTCAGACCACCTGAATGATGTACATTATTTTTTTACTGCAGGGGCAACTAAAGGCGGCGTTGCAGCGACCCTCAGCTTCATAGTTAAATCAAACTTCTTCAGCTTAGTCTCTGCCACTATCGTTTGTTCAGAAACCAATAACTCTACCGCCATAAAGTCACTGGATGCTTCGAGGGCCTTCATAAACTGTGCAATAAGTTCTTCAGAAAAGGATATCCCGGATATTTTAATATCCTGACCAGATTCACTATAGTTTGTTAACCACAGTTTTTCGGGCGTAAGATCACTTAAACTTGACAATCTCTGTGCCGGGCCGGTCTTGTTTTTTCGTAACTGCGACAGTACTTCAAGTTTTTTCTTAACTTGATCTTTAAGGGTTTTAAGCTCTTCCAGTTTTCCAATTTTAGTTTTAAGCTCTTTAATTTTATTGTTAGCCGTTGTTATGTCATCCTGGGCTGCAGACACCTGAATTCGTTTGACTACATAAAGAGATGTAACGATTAAAGCAATAACAACAATAACAACACCTGCTAATGCAAATTGCTGTATTGCAGTTTCCTTCTTCCTGGCAGCCCTGATGGGTAAAAGATTAATTCTTATCATTTATCCCCTACCTTCCTGATAGCTAGCCCTACGGGCACCGCCATGAGTGGGCCAATTTCCTGAAGGTATTCCGGGTCAAAATCTTTTTCATTATATTTTAGTTTTGCAAAAGGATTCAGTTTTTCAACCGGTAAACCAATTTTTTCAGCAATAGTGTCTATGAGATTATATACTTTTGAACCACCACCGCTTACAAAAAGAGCAGATATCCGGTCATCACCTGCTGTTGAATTATAAAAATCAAGAGAACGGCGAATTTCCTGAGTAATGGTTTCATTGACTTTTAACATAACACTTTGAATCAATTTGTTGTTTGATTCAAGTGCAAGCAATTTACCAATTTCAGCATCCTCACTGCTCAGGCCAACCTGCTTCTGAATCTCTTCTGAATAAAGGTTGCCCCCCATCTGTACATCTCGGGTAAAAAGTGTGATGCCATCTTTAATAACATTTATATTCATTACACTGGCACCGATATTTACCAAGGCGATGATATCTTCTGAACCATAGTCATGATTTGCTTCAAATGCGTTTTGAACAGCAAAGGAATCAACATCAACAACAGAAAGTTGCATTCCGGCTTCACTGAATACCGAAACGTAATCGTTAATAATATCTTTTTTGCTGGCAACCAACAGAACATTCATCTTCGAAGGGTCATTGTTGTCAGGAGATAAGATTTGAAAATCCATATTTACATCGTTTACATCAAACGGAATATACTGTTCGGCTTCCCATGAAATCTGGTCCTCCAGCTCCTCCTGTGACATTGCCGGAAGTACAATTTTCCTGATAATAACTGAATTCCCGGAGATTGAGCAAACAACATCCTTAATCTTTATGCCGAGACTTGAAACCAGATTTTTTATTACCGTAGAGATTGTTGAACTATCCATTAATGTGTTGTCAACAATGGCTTCAGGAGGCAAAGGAAAGATACCCGCGTTTAGAAGCTGAAATGATCCCTTGTTTTCCTTCAGCTGAACCAGCTTCACCGAACTTGATCCGATGTCTATTCCTATAACCTCTTTTTTCTTCTTAAATAAAAACATATCCAGTCCCGTTATACTTGATCCTGAAATACTTTGTTTTTGTCCTCAAGACTGTATCCTAATGCCAGTATGATTTTACGCATGGTTTCCATCCGGCAATCCTCACCACGTTCAATTCTTCCAACCGTTAAGACAGAAATACCTGCCTTGCGGGCAAGTTCTGATTTGCTCATCAGTCTGGATTCACGAATTGATTTTACTTCGTTTTTCATTTTCATTATAATTACGACCCATATATTAACTAATAGTTTATGAGACTTTTACTACAAATTAGGCACTTGTCAAGGTAATTTTACATAATTATACTCACAAAGGATAAAATATATGTTTTATCTATCACTCATGATGTAATTTGGAACATCCATTTTCCTGGCAATTATCAAAAATGCTATTTTGGATTGATGTTTTGAAATTGATGCAACTGCCAATTTACAGTCCAAAGAAACCCTTCAGCCGCTGCAGATAATCTTCGCTACGTGGTAAACCAGGAGCAGATTCAATGTAGGTTGCTTTGCTCGCAAGGCTTTTCAACTCCCGCTCGGCCAAAATCAAACTGAGATTTTCCAGAATAGCAGGATTAGCTCGCAGAATCGGCTCCATGACTTCCTTCGTAATCTCTGCCAGCCTCACTTCGCTGGTCGCCCGTACTGTTGCACTGCGAAGTTCTCCGGTCAGGAGCGACATCTCTCCAAAAAATGACCCATGGAAAATGTTACCTACAACCATCGCATCAATCGAGACTTCGAGAGCACCTTTAAGAACGACAAAAAGAGAACTTCCACCCTCCCCCTGTCTAACAATAATTTCATCTGCACCATACACAGTAATCGGTGCCTGGTCAGCCAGCTCAACAACCGTGAGTTCCTCAAGCATTGCGAACAGTTCAGAATCGCGCAGATAGGCGGCAAAGTGCTCTTTGGAAAAGTCGAACGGCTGACGGCTTTCTTCTGTAATAATTTGTCTATGAGGAAAGGGAAAACAGTAGCCGGCTCGATTGACGGCATACCAGACCTGGCTGTAGATGGAGTCCTGCACTGCAACTCTGCGTGACGGATCTACGATGCAGAATCTCAGTTGATAGGTAATGCCGCTGTCATTAAGTGAAAACAGCCTCACTAGAGGTTCCGGCAAGTCCAGTACCTGCTGATTGTCATGGATCACTCTGAGTAGAAGTGCCTTCGCCATTTCCGGAGGCACATCATACCCCAGCATGACATCCACCTGTAGAGCGGGTTTCTCCTCGGTTTCGCAATTACCATGATATGTGAGGACATTTTGCATGATGACGCTGTTCGGAACCATGATTAGCTGATTTTCCGGGTTTTTCAGCGTTGTATAGCGAAAGCCGACATTGATAATCTCTCCGAAAATATTTTTTTCCTTGATCGATATCCAGTTACCCCGCGACAGCAGTGGATCCGACTGGATTGAGAAACCGGACAGTGCGTTGGCAAGTGTACTCTGCATCGCAAAAGCTATCGTAGCGGTGATGACGGTCGTGGTTGTGACTATTGCAGAAAGGTCGATTTTGAAAACAAGTCTAAGCGAGATGATACCAACCGCCAGGTAGACCACCAACCGCACTGAATCCCTAAGAAAAGATGGGACTTCCCGCCGTGTATGAATGCGAAGATAGACATCGATTGTAAGATAAGTTACCAGCTTGGCAAGACAGAGCAGCACGACAATAGTCTGAACACCCTGAAGGAGAGCTTGGTAACTAGGCAGGGTAGACATTGTCAGTTCGGCATACAGCAGAATAAAGCCAAACAGAGAAAGTTTGATCGGTGTTGTTATGCCTGCATGAATTTCCTGTCCACGGGAGCGGCGCAGCAGCAGCACTGCACTGAAAAATATCAGGGTGACAACCAGTACGAATATGCGGTTAATCAGGATAAAATTCATATCTATCAATGACAATACCGGAGCACCTGAAACAGCCTGACCCAATGTATTCATATCTGTGAATCCCCTCAGGTTTCCAGCGCGCCGATCAGGCTCTTTATATCGGCAACACCGTTAGCAATCAACCAGGTTTCCATATCTTCAGCGATCTTCTGTGCCGCACCAGGGTTGATAAAGCTGGCAGTGCCGATCTGCACGGCAGTGGCTCCGGCCAGCATAAATTCGAGCGCATCTGTGGCGTTCATTATACCGCCGATGCCGATGATCGGCACCTTAACCGCCTTTGCCACCTGCCAAACCATGCGCAACGCAATCGGCTTGATAGCCGGCCCGGAAAAACCGCCGGTGATATTAGCCAGTACCGGGCGACGCTTGTTCAGATCAATGGCCATACCGGTCAGGGTGTTGATCAGTGACAACGCATCTGCACCGGCATCTTCACAAGCCCGCGCCATGACCACCACATCGGTCACGTTGGGAGAGAGTTTGACGATCAGCGGTTTTTTAGTCGCTGCGCGGCAGGCCGAAACTACCGAGGCCGCGCAGGCCGGATCGGTGCCGAAGACGATTCCCCCCTGTTTGACATTCGGGCAAGATATATTTACTTCCAGACCAGCCACCTCGGGGATTCCATCCAGACGGCGGGCCATTTCAGCATATTCATCAACGGTATTGCCAAAGAAGTTGGCGATAGCCGGGGTGTTGACGGATCGGAGGTACGGCACTTTCCTGGTGATGAAGGCATCTATGCCGACATTCTGCAGGCCGATGGCGTTCAACATCCCACCCGGTGTCTCGACAATTCGTGGTGTTGGATTGCCGGCGCGAGGCTTGAGAGAGAGACCTTTGGTCACAAAAGCTCCGATTGATTCCATATCAACGTATTCGGCAAACTCTTCACCATAGCCGAAGGTGCCAGAGGCGGTCATTACCGGGTTACGAAGCGTTATTCCGGCCAGATTGACGGTCATATCAGGTTTCATATTTAATCCCTCCACTTCAGTTCGCCCGACTCAAAGACCGGCCCTTCGGTACAGACACAGCGGAAATCAGGGGTTTCTGGCGAATGGGATTGGCCCGGAGCGACACAGCCGAGACAGGCGCCGACACCGCACGCCATGTACCCTTCCAATGATACCTGGCAGGGGATTTCCCGCTGTTTAGCTATCCCTGCGACAGCATTCAGCATGCCGTTCGGACCACAGGCATAAATGGTCGCCCGCCCCTGCAACTGATCGAGTCTCCGTAGCAGCGCCTCGGTTACCAAACCGCATTCTCCCAGCGAACCATCTTCTGTGGCAGTATAACATTCAACACCCAGTCGCTCGAATTCTGTGATGCAGAGAATGTCATCTCGTGTCCGCCCACCGGCAAATAGTCTGACCTTTGATTCCTTCACCAACTCTTTCGCCAGCAGATAGAGCGGCGCCAGACCGACCCCGCCGCCGACGATCAGTTTTTCTTCGTCTGCCGCTCCAAGATCAAAACCTTTACCGAGCGGCCCTAAAACATCCAGCAGATCAGAATCATGCAGAGCGGACAGCATAGCGGTCCCCTTCCCCACAACCCGGTAGAGCATTTCCAGATAAGGCTGAGAAACTGCTCCGCTTTGTGCCGGCATGTAAATGCCGACATCAAAGATGCCAAAAGGGCGCCTCAACAAAGGATCAATAGCACCATTAACGCGCACCATCATAAACTGACCGGGACGTGCCGACCCGCATTCGGGCGGAGCGGTCATGCGCATCCGCCAATATCCGGGCGAAACCTCCACATTCGAAAGAATCATTGCGGTAAACTGCATTACATGTCCTCCTTACTGAAGTTATAATATGTCGTCGATTCAATACAGACTAACGTGGTATGAACTCTTCTCTGGAGGTAATCCGGCCAAGCGCCGCAACAATCAACCTGGCGGCTTCTTCAAGATCGCCCAGAGAGACTGTTTCGACCGGAGTATGCATATAGCGCAGAGGTATTTTCACCAGCGCAGTAGCTACGCCGCCTCGCGAAATCTGCATGACGTTGGCGTCTGTGCCGGTTGCGCGTGGAGTGGCGGTATGCTGGATCGCAATTTTTTCTTTTTCCGCCGTTTTAGACAACAACTCAAACAGATGCGGGTTGATATTGGCGCCACGAGCCAGAATAGGCCCTTTGCCCAGAGCGACCTCACCGTTATGTTTTTTCTCGACATCCGGCTGATCGGTGGCAAAATCGACTTCAACACAAATGCCGACATCCGGATTAATCGTATAACAGCTGGTTGTGCCTCCACGCAGACCTATTTCTTCCTGGACCGAAGAGACGCCATACAGTTCTATAGCAGGTTTTTTCCCGGAAGCGGCCACCAGTCGCAGCACCTCGGCAACAACAAAGCAGCCTGCCTTGTCATCAAACCCCCGTGAAGCGACCCGGTCGCCGTGAAGACGGGTAAAGGCGCTCTCAAAAGTCACTGCATCTCCCACCCTGACCAGCTTCTGCGCCTCCTTCTTATCCGTGGCTCCGATGTCGATATACTGCAATTCCAGTTTTACTACCGTTTCGCGATCCTTGTTGTCCATAAGATGAATAGGCTTTTTGCCGATCACCCCGGGCAGTGCGCCGTTTGCAGTATGGACGTTGACGCGTTTACCTGGCGTCAAATGGGCATCCACCCCTCCAACTGCAGCGAAAAAGAGAAAACCTTTGTCGTCGATATACTTGATCTGGAGCCCAATTTCATCGGTATGACCTACGATCATTACCTTGGGAAGATTCTTCCCCTTACCATTGATGTGGCCAAAAACATTGCCCATGATGTCGGTTGTCATCTCGTCACAAAAGGGAGCAACGTAGTCACGAAAAACACGCTGTGCGGGCTGTTCATAGCCGGAGGGACTGGGGGCATCAAGCAGTTGTTCCAGAAATTTAAGTGATTCTTTACGCATCGGTTACACCTCGTGGATAGAGTAGTGAAGATCAGAAACAATTGAGTATGTGACAGTAGAATTTTCTGTTTGGATCGTGATTTCATCCCTGTTTAGAGCGACATCGGGAACAACCTGCATCTGAACCCCACGCTCAGCATGACTACGCAGATTGCTCCGTTTCATCCCGATTACATCCGACTGTCTCGCCGGATGACAACATACGGTAGCACTCTGTCCGGGCGATACAAAACGTTTAACCAGATCGTAATAAAGCTGCGAACGGACCAACTGTCCCAGTGCCGGATGCCAGCAACCGGCCAGCACACTTTCGGTATTAAGGCCATGGTCAGCCTGCAGGCCGATGCGGATAACCGGCACGCACACCTGCATGGCACGCTGCAGAAGCATCTTGCAGAGAGACACCCCGCGATCAAGAGATAACGGAACAAACGTGCCGGCAGCATAACGCCTTGCTAACTCCGTTCCCTGCAGAACCACGGTCGGATAGATACGTAGAAAATCCGCACCTGCAGAAAGCACCTTTTCCAGTGAAGCGAGTGAGGATGTTGGAGTATCGCCCGGAAGTCCCGGCATCAATTGGGCTCCAACGGTAAGCCCTTCGGATTTTATACAGCGGATAGCGTTCAGCGTATCCGCTGCAGTATGGCCTCGCCCGGATTCAGCCAGTACGGTATCGTCCATCGACTGGACGCCTAGTTCTATGGTACGAACTCCCTTTTTTGAGAGCCACGACACATGATCGGCATCTATGCAATCGGGACGGGTTGATATTCTCACTGAGCCAACTGTGCCGACCTCCAGAAGCGGCTGCAGTGGAGCCAAAAGACAAGCCTGAATTTCCTCCGGCAGAGCGGTAAATGTGCCGCCAAAAAATGCGACCTCCAAAGATCGATCTCCGGATGTAGCCCGCCAAAGTCCGATCCGTTCAATTATCTGCTCAGCGGTGAGTAGAGCGCCGTTTGATCCGGATATTATACGTTGATCGCAAAAAACACAGGTGTGAGGGCACCCCTGATGGCTGATAAAGAAAGGTACCGTGACCGGGTTCACAACGGCTGTCCGGCACCCGAAATAAGCTTACCCAGCGCCTCGGCCGCAGCGGCCTGCTGTGCAATTTTTTTCGACTTCCCTTGCCCAACTCCGATGATCGCATCGTCAACCTTAATCTGGAAAACAAACAGACGGTCATGAGGAGGCCCGGATTCTTCAATAGGCTGGTATTCCGGCGGAGAGTAGTCGTGTAACGACAGATACTCCTGTAACTCACTCTTCGAATCGCGCCCCAAAACCAGCAACTCCGGAGATGTCGCCAACTCTTCAAAAAGCTTTACAACCAGCATTCGCGCAGCGTTAAGACCGCTATCCCTATAGATTGCCGCAATCAGTGATTCAAGAACATCAGCAAGAATCGAATCCTTCTCTCGCCCCGATGTCTGTTCCTCCCCACGCCCAAGCAGGAGAAAACTCCCGAGTTCAAGCTTTCTCGCCCGGTCTGCCAATGCATCCTGACCGGCAAGTCGAGCGCGCAGTTGCGACAAGGCACCTTCATCCCAATCTGGATAATGAACATACAACATTTCAGCCAACAGCAATCCCAATACCGCGTCGCCAAGAAATTCAAGGCGCTGGTAGTCGCCGCCACCACTTTCACTGACTTCATGCAGATAAGATGGATGTGTCAAGGCTTGTACAAGCAGGCTTTGATCGTGGAACGTGTATTCCAGTAGTTGCTCAAGTTGTTGTAAATTCGTAGTCATAGGCACCTCAAACTGTCAAACTATAGCCACCCGATCCGGTTTTGGCAACCGAAAGTCTTTATAAGTCAAAAGTTATTTTCTGCGTTTTCCTTGCATAAAATAACTTCGTAAACGCACTTATCCGGTTTATAAAGGGCAGGCCAGGGAGTTACAACGGGAATTTAAGTTGATAATTCAGGGGCTTTTCCCTATAATTCATCTTTTACATTTATTGCAGAGTCGACAATACGGATCCGGGTGATAAACGTGGGTTATTTCATTACATTTGAAGGTGTTGAAGGGTGCGGCAAAACCACCCAGATCAAGCTTCTGTCCAAGTCTTTCTCAACTCTCGGCTTAGGCACGGTGCTGACTCGCGAACCGGGCGGCTGTCCGATTGCCGATAAAATCCGCGCTATCCTTCTGGATGCCGATAACCGGGCACTTTCTCCTCTGGCTGAATTGATGTTGTACGCTGCCGCCAGAGCCCAACATGTTACAGAAGTTATCTCTCCGGCTCTCGAAGCCGGAAAGATTGTGCTTTGCGACCGTTTTTGTGACGCAACTATTGCCTATCAGAGCTTTGGGCGAGGCATCGACCGTGGCGTCATCGACAACCTTAATATTCAGGCATGCCAAGGGATAACACCAGATCTCACAATTCTTGTCGATTGTGACCCACAATTAGGTCTGGAGCGGGCACGCCGCAGAATAGAGGCCTCCAGCGGACCCCGCGAGGAACGTTTCGAACTGGAAGCACTGGCCTTCCATAAACGGGTTCGCGCCGGCTACCTACAGCTGGCTGCCGATGAGCCGGACCGTTTTTTGATAATAGATGGCACTGATAGTATCGAAAATATTTTTGCCACGATTTCTGAACAGGTAGTAACCCGAATTCCGGAGGCACTGCGTGCCGTTTGCTGACATTCTTGGACATAATCGGATTATAGAGGTTCTGCGGCGATCTCTGCGCTGCGGAAAAACCGCGCATTCCTATCTGTTTGAAGGTGTTCCGGGATCTGGCCGTAAAAAAACGGCGTTAGCGCTGATTCAGGCGCTTTTTTGTACGGCTCTGCCTGATGACGCCTGTGGGATTTGCTCTTCATGCCGAAAAATAGAAAGTGGCAACCATCCGGATATACATTTAATAGCACCATTGCCGGATAAACGAGACATCAGCATCGATCAGTTAAGGGAAATGCAGCACGTACTGTCGCTTCGCCCCTATGAATCTCCTCGTAAGGCGTGCATTATTGATCCTGCCGAGCGCATGAGCGTAGGCGCTGCCAACTCCCTGCTGAAAACTCTGGAAGAACCGCCCGGCGATGCCCTGATCATCTTGCTGACCGAAAATGCCGGAATGTTGTTGCCGACGGTCCGCTCGCGCTGTCAACTGATCAGGTTTGCGCCGCTTTCTCCGGAACACGTACTGACGCTGCTTGAACGGAGCGGCATGACACCTGAAGCAGCAGCGCTTGTCGCGCCAATGTCCGGCGGCAGTCTACAGAGAGCCCTCGAACTTGATAATGAATCACTCTCTGCGCGCCGTGAAGCGGTGCTGATCAGAGTGAGCCAGCTTAACATTCATCACATAGCAACCGTTTTTGATGCCGCCGAGGAATTGTCCGGCAACCGGGACGCGACACTTGAGCTGCTCGACATGCTACTCTCCTTCTTCCGTGATGCTGTCCATCTGGGGGCGGGCAGCGGAGAAATTGTCAACCGTTCGGTCAGGCCAGCAATTGAATCGATAGCAACCAGGCGGTCATTCCCGAGCAACCTGGAGTTGCTGGAACGCATCTATGAAACCAGACGCGACGTTCAGCGCAATGCAAATCCCAAGTTGGCGCTGGATCATTTATTTATGATTATGGCCAAATAGCTTTTGTCCCTTATTTCAGGAGGTCTTTTTGTCACATATAGTAACCATCCAATTCACAACAGCCGGTAAAATGTATGATTTTAACGCCGGGTCACTGGAACTTTCGCAGGGAGACCACGTTGTCGTCGAAACAGAACGAGGCGTCGGGGTAGGACAAGTCATAAAACCTCCCGTAGAGAAAGATGCCGAAGCAACCGGTTCTTTGGCACTTGTCAAACGCAAGGCGACGCCCGACGACATGGCAACTGTTGAACGGATTTCTCAGAAGGAACAGGAAGCTTACCGGTTCTGTGTCAATAGAATCATAGAACGCAGCATGCCGATGAAACTGGTACGGGTCGAATACCAGTTCGACAGCAGCAAGGCGGTTTTTTTCTTTACTGCTGATGGCCGTGTCGATTTCCGTGACCTGGTAAAAGACCTCGCTCACTCTTTTCATACCCGTATCGAAATGCGCCAGATCGGAGTGCGCGATGAAGCCAAAATGATCGGCGGCATCGGCATTTGCGGCCGCGAGCTCTGCTGCAGCTCGTTTCTGCGAGAATTCCAGCCGGTATCAGTTAAAATGGCCAAAGAGCAGAATCTGGCTCTAAATCCCAACAAAATATCCGGACAGTGCGGACGGCTGCTCTGCTGCTTGGATTATGAGTACGAAACCTATTGCTGTCTGCGCAAGAATTTTCCGAAATCAGGCAAACGAGTCCGCACCGTCAATGCCGTTGGTGTGGTCGATAAGGTCAACATCCTTACCGGAAATATTACGCTTAAACTTGACGACAACAAGATCATCGTCATCAAACGTGATGAAATCCTCGGCGAAGGCGCTCCCGTTACGGCTCCGCTGGCAGTCGCAGCTCCGTCTCCTGCCCAG
>JANYBN010000036.1 GCA_025360785.1 Geobacter sp. | reverse complement strand
TGCGTCATGCCGAAGGAAGGGATTTTTGCCACAGTGATTCAGGGAGGGGTGGTCAGGTGCGGAGAGGCTGTGACAATGCTCCGTGGTGACCAGCCAACATTACGCACAAATAACGCAGGAGAGAGAGCATGAAAAGAAAATACAAAGAGATCACCAAGGACACGATCGTTTCCGCACGGATCAGTGACGACGAAATGTATAACGTCAGGCAACTCATGGAGGTGACAAAGCTGTCGGCGTCCGAGATCATGAGAAGGGCGTTTCATCTGCAGATAGAACGGTTCAATGAGACCAGGGCGCTGAGCAGTTCCTGTCTGTAATACGTCCAAGGAGAGATATTCATGCTCGTCATCACGTGTATAAAACAGGTCCCCGACACGACGCAGGTCAAAATCGACCCGGTCACCAACACCCTCATCCGTGATGGGATTCCGTTCATCATCAACCCCTACGACGTTCATGCCATCGAAGAGAGTCTGCGTCTCAAGGACCGCTTCGGCCTTCGTACGACAGCGCTTTCCATGGGGCCTCCCAATGCTGAAGCGGCCTTGAAAAGGGCACTGGCACTCGGCATGGATGATGCGGTGCTCCTCTCGGACCGGGTCTTCGGCGGTGCCGACACACTCTCGACGAGCAATGTCCTGGCGGCCGCCATCAGGAAAATGGCGGCAAACGAACCGCTGGGGCTGGTGATATGCGGCAAGCAGACCATCGATGGCGACACCGCCCAGGTCGGCCCCGGCATAGCGGTGCGCCTCGGCCTGAGCCAGTTGACGCTGGTCGACCGGATCGAACATCTGGATTTCCTCTCCAACAGAATCCGCGTCCGGAGAAAACTGGAGGGGCGCTACGAGATAGTCGAGGCGCGTCTGCCGGCGATGATTACGGTGGTCAGAGAGATCAACCAGCCGCGTTATCCGACTGTCCCGATGCGGCTCCAATCGGAAAAGGCGCCCATAACAGTCTGGGACAACAGGGATCTTGAACTTGATGTCAACACCATCGGTCTGAAGGGCTCCCCCACCTGGGTGAGCAAGATCTTCTCTCCGGAGCGGGCCAAGGGGGAGATGCTGGGCGACGGCCTGGGTGATCCGGTCGGAACGACGCGGATGTTGATGGAGCGGCTGCTGGCCACGGATATGCTGGCGGTTTAAAATACCGGACTTTCTTGTCTGAAACTTATCAGCCTCAAGATTACTTCAAGATTACTTCACGATTTAAAATCCAAGTAATCGTGAAGTAATCATGAAGCTGGATGATTCTAATTGGCTCCGGCGTTGCCGGTTTTGGAAGGAATATAATGACTGAATCGATAATTAAACTAAAAAAACCGCGCGGCAAGGTCCGCCTCGTTGAAGGTAAGTGCATCGCCTGCGGCGCCCGTTGCCAGAGCATCTGCCCGGTGAACGGCATCGAGATGAGCGAGAGCGGGGAACCGCAGATCGAGCTGGAAAAATGCATCGGCTGCGTCAAGTGCATCAAGGCCTGCCCCGGCGGCGCCCTGGAGCTGTTCTATACTCCGGAGGAGCTTCTTATCCTCGCCGAGTGGGAAAAGCAGGGGACTCTGCCGCCAGAGGAGATCGACGCGGAAGAGAAGCAGCGGCGGGAATTGGTAGCCGGTTACCGGAACGTCTGGGTCTTCGTCGAGCAGACCGAGGGGGAAGCGGCTCGGGTATCGTGGGAACTTTTAGGCGCCGGCGGTGAACTGGCCCGGGCCTTGGGAGTGGAGCTATGCGCCGTCGTCATCGGCGAAAAGGTCGAGGCGCTCTGCCATGAAGCCTTCCGTTACGGCGCAACCAAAGCCTATATCCTCGACCATCCGGTCTACCGATATTACCGCACCGAACCGTACCTCGCCGCATTCTGCCACCTGATCGGTAAATTCAAACCTGAAATCGTCCTGATGGGGGCGAGCGGCATGGGTCGCGACCTGGCGGGAGCGGTTGCCACACGCATGAAGACCGGCCTGACGGCCGACTGCACCGGACTCGGGATTGACGACAAACGCAATCTGATGCAGACCCGCCCAGCCTTTGGCGGCAACATCATGGCCACCATCATGTGTGACCGGTACCGTCCCCAGATGGCCACGGTACGTCCGCAGGTGATGGCGCTGCCGGAAAAGCGGGCGGAGGGCACCGGTGAAATCATCCGCGACAGCTTTGCCCCCGATGAGAAGAATATTTTCACCAAGGTCCTCGAAATCATCAGGGACAAGAAGGGGAAGGATGACGTCGATATCGCCGGAGCGGAGTTTATCGTCTCCGGCGGGCGCGGCCTGATGACGAAGGAAAACTTCGGCCTGCTCCGGGAACTGGCCGACGAGCTCGGCGGCGTAATCGGCGGCTCGCGCAGTGCCGTGGACGCCGGCTGGCTGCCGCAGGACCGTCAGGTGGGACAGACCGGCAAGACTGTGCGTCCCAAAATCTACATCGCCTGCGGCATATCGGGTGCCATCCAGCACCTGGTGGGCATGCAGGACTCTGACGTCATTATCGCCATCAACCGCGACAAGGAAGCGCCGATCTTCGAGGTTGCCACCTACGGCATCGTCGGTGACCTGTTCCAGGTGGTGCCGGAGCTAACGGCACAGATCAGGGCGTTAAAGGCATAAACCCCTCCAAACCTGGGAGGCTTAAAGACCTCCCCCCTGATAAGTACCCTCTGGGGCATAAAGGGGGATTGAGGGGGTTGGTTTAAAATACTGCAATCGACACCATAGAGGTTTAACCATGACACCAAATCCGACCGTTTTCACCCCTCTTCTGACAGCCTCCCTCATCCTGTTCGCCTGGAGCTGCTACCAGCGCCTGAGCCTTGTCGCGCTTGGCGCGGAGGATGACCGTTTCACCGATTCCGGCGCCCGCATGGTCGCGGCGCTGCGTTACGCCTTCGGCCAGAAACGGGTGCTGAGCCGGCCGTTCGGCGCCAACCACGCAATCATTTTCTGGGCGTTCCTAATCCTTGCCGTTGCCAACGGCGAGTTCCTCATCCACGGCATCTTTCCCGGCGTCAGCCTTTCTCTGCTTCCTCCGGCCATATACCGGGTGTGCGCTCTGGCCTTCGACCTGGTGTCGCTCCTCGCGTTGCTCGCCGTCATCATTGCCGCAGTAAGGCGGACTGTCGCCCCTCCGTATGCGGGGGCACGAACCGGCGAGGCCTTTGCCATCCTCGGCATGATCGCCCTGCTGATGCTCGCCTTTTTCGGTATGCACGGCGCCGAAATCGCCCTGGGGACGGAAACCGCCGCCGACTATATGCCGGTCTCCAGGCATCTTGCCGCCCTGTTCACCAACTTCGATCCTGCCTTCCTGCACACCATCGGCGCGGCTTGCTGGTGGGTCCATGCCGCCGTGCTGCTCGCTTTCATGAATTACCTCCCCTACAGCAA
>JANYBN010000127.1 GCA_025360785.1 Geobacter sp. | reverse complement strand
CCTCATAAAGCCTCCTTTTTATGCCGGGGGGACCCAGTTTTAGCATTACACCCAACCAGCCCGGGAACTGATGCTTCAAGACCTGCCAGTATAGGAGTGTTGCCGCTTTCTGGCAATAGAATCTATTCACGTTTACACCTTGATTATACGATAGTTGCATGGTATTTGTATCATCTTACATGCTGAATGCAATGTGGATTCCCACATAATAAAGCACCCGAGGGGGGAAAATGGAAAAGCAGAAGGTTCATTTCAGTGAATTAGGGCTATCCAACACCAAAGAGATGTTCAGTAAGGCAATGGCCGGCAAATATGCCGTTCCAGCTTACAATTTCAACAACCTTGAGCAACTTCAAGCGATTGTAACTGCCTGTATTGAGACAAACTCACCTGTTATTATTCAGGTTTCCAAGGGTGCGCGCAGTTACGCAAACGAAACCATGCTTCGCTGTATGGCGATGGGTGCCGTGCAGATGGCGCGTGAGGCGGGGTCCAATATCCCGATCTGTCTTCACCTTGACCACGGTGACACCTTTGAGCTATGTAAATCCTGTGTCGATAGCGGATTCTCCTCTGTTATGATCGACGGTTCGCACCTGCCGTTCGAGGAAAATGTCGCACTTGCCAAAAAAGTTGTCGAGTATGCTCATCAGTTTGATGTCACGGTTGAAGCTGAGCTGGGTGTCCTGGCCGGTATTGAGGATGAAGTTTCGGCGGAACACTCCACATATACGAAGCCGGAAGAGGTTGAAGAGTTTGTGAAAAAGACCGGTGTTGATTCGTTGGCGATCTCTATCGGAACCAGCCACGGAGCCTTTAAGTTCAAGGCTGGACAGCCGGTTCCGCCGCTCCGTTTTGATATTCTGGAAGAGTGTGAAAAGCGTATTCCCGGTTTTCCGATCGTTCTTCATGGAGCCTCATCGGTGGTCCAGGAATACGTCGAGTTGATTAACCAGTATGGCGGTAACCTTGCCGGGGCGGTTGGAATCCCGGAGGATCAGTTGCGCAAGGCGGCGGCAAGTGCTGTCTGCAAGATCAATATCGATTCCGACGGAAGACTGGCGGTAACAGCTAAAATACGTGAGTATTTTGCTAAGGACCCAAAAGAATTCGATCCGCGTAAATATCTTGGTGAAGCGCGTAAAGAGTTGGTTAAACTGGTAAAACATAAGAACGAAACAGTGCTGGGTTCTGCCGGAAAAGCCTGATTATACACAACAACGTGTTTCCGCAGGAGGTTACGAATGAGTACTCGCAAATTTTCCCGTGTTAGGTTTAATGTCGGGGCGACCATAAGGATTGCGGGGCGTCAGTTTCAAGGCGCCGTTGAGAATCTCAGCATGACCGGTATGTTTCTGGTGACCAATGAGCAGATAGCTGAAGGTGAGGCGGCCGATATTACCATCGTTCTTACGGGCACCCAGCCTGAAATTGCAGTAGACTTTAACGGCATCGCAACCCGCATAAGTGAGGATGGTGTCGGGTTTACATTCGAAAAAATGGATCTTGATTCTTACATGCACCTGAAAAATATCATCGCCTATAATATTGACGACGCAGAAAAGGTTATGGAAGAGATCGGTCATTCCATAGATGAAAAGTTTGCATCAGATAAATGAAGATCGAGCACAGGATTGAGGAAAGCACTATGAAAAGGCGTTCAACGCTGTTTTCTGTCGGCGGATTTCTGCTTGGCGTTTTTGCCCCTATTGGTTGGGCCGCAATCAGGCAGCTTTTTTTTTACGATGCCAACTATGGATTATTTGAGCAGATTTTTCATGATATTGTAAAAGACAGTGAACATTTTGCACATTACAATTATATGGGAGCGGGGACAGCTGCCGTTCTTGCCGTTCTTGGATACATGATCGGCAAGAACGGTGATGAACTGCATGAGCGGGCAGTGGAGCTCGATGGCCTTCATAAGGAAGTTGGCGAACAGAAAGAGATATTTGAAAATCGCTACAAGGTTTTGGACAGGAATATCAAAAACTTTCACCAGATCAGCAGCAAGATCCAGAAATCGCTAAATCTTGATGAGGTGCTTATGCTATGCGCCGAGGGACTGCATGATATTCTGGGGTATGAGCGGGTCAATATTTTAATGGCCGAAGACGGCAAACGACTTCGCTTCTTTGCCGCTGTCGGGACGGAGGGATTTGATATATCTGACGTCGTCATGCCGATAGATTCCAGCATCGGCGTTATTGCAAAGTGCTTCAATGACCATAAAGTGTATCTGATCGACGATATATCGCGCTATTCCGAAGATTACCATTTGAAGCCCCCCTATAATAGCCTGTCACCTTTGCGTTCCAAAAGTTTCATTCTGTGTCCGATCGTTTTAAAGAATGATTCTATCGGGGTTTTCGGAATCGATAATAAAAACAGTCACCGCGCCCTCAATGACTCAGACGTCGACACCATTATGCTTTTCGCCGATCAGGTGTCATCCGCCATAACCCGTATCAATCTTTTGAAGTCAATAGACACTCTTACGTCTGAAATGGAGAGCTCATTCAAATTTCTGCTGGCGAGCAGAGACCAGTATTCCAGAAATGTCGACAATCTGCGGGATGGCGTCGATTCTGTAGCTGACGGTACAGCAATTATTGCATCGGCGTCCGAAGGCGTGATGGCTTCTATTGATGAAACCAGTTCTGCTGTTAACGAGATTTCGGTTGCCATAGAGCAGGTTACCAGAAATCTGGATCATCTGGCAGGGGTAGTTCACCAGTCGGCATCAGCCATGGAACAGATCCACAGCACTATCGGCAATGTTGAACAGAATGCGGCTATTTCACATGAAGTTTCAAATCAGGTAAAAGAACGTGCTGAAGAGAGTCGAACCGTGGTTACAGAAACGATCAATGCTCTTGACGAAATTAAACTCTCGGTTGGACTTTCATTTGACGCAATTCAGCGCCTGGCAGAGAACAGCACCCGCATTGAAAATATAGTCAGCGTTATTAACGATATCACGAAGCGCACCAACCTGCTGGCTCTGAACGCTTCCATTATTGCCGCCCAGGCGGGTGAATATGGCAAGAGTTTTGGTGTCGTTGCCGATGAAATCCGTAATCTGTCACTCCAGACCGGCCATTCAACCTGTGAAATAACCTCAATTATCGAAGAGATCATGACTGAGTCGAAGACCGCAGCTAATAATATCAGTGCAACCAAGGATCTGGTGCACCGCGGTGTTGAGCTGGGGCATACCACCGGTGAATCACTCAAGGCGATCTTTGACAGTTCCACCTGCTCTCTCGACATGACCAGGCAAATCAAACAGGCTACAGAAGAACAGGTAACCGCCGTTCAGTTGGTGGCACGTTCCATGGAAGAAATCAGTTCCATGACTTCCCAGATATTTGCAGCTTCCACTGATCAGTCGAAAGCCACCAGGAGCATTGCTCGGTCAATTGAAACAATCAGGGATATGACCCATGAAATGGTAAACTCCACATCACGTCAGGTAGATGATGGTAAGTTGATTCGTCGCAATGTGGAGTCGGTCAGCGGCATGGTCACTGAAATGTTTGATAATATGGAAATGCGTAGAGTGCAGAGCGCGGAAGTAGTTAAGGAGCTTGAGCAGATGAAAAGTCTGACCGGCTCAATTTGATCCGGCAGGGTTGATGAAATCCGGAAAACGCGCCCTCCGGCGCGTTTTTTGTTTAGTGTGGATATAATGCTGAAAGGGAGCATCATGAGAAAAAAAACGACAATACCCGATATTTTGAAGATGAAACAGAATGGGCAGCGTATTACGGTGCTTACTTCATATGATTTTCCGTTTACTCGTCTTATTGATGGCGGAGGAGTTGATATCATTCTGGTGGGTGATTCGGCAGGTGTAGTTGTCGCCGGCCATGATACGACCCTGCCGGTAACCATGGATGAGATGCTGTATCACGTGAGGGCCGTAAAACGTGCTGATCCAAAGGCTCTGGTGGTAGCCGATATGCCCTTTATGTCGTATCAGACCGGCATCGAGGATGCCTGCCGAAACTGTGGCCGGATGATCAAAGAGGGAGGCGCCGAGGCGGTCAAGGTTGAGGGAGGGAGCAACATGGCACATGTTATCCGTGCTGTTTCATCGATCGATATCCCGGTCATGGCTCACATAGGTTTGACGCCGCAGTCGGTCCACCGCATGGGTGGTTACAAGGTTCAGGGGAGAAACGATCAGGCCGAGCGGATCATGGATGATGCATTTGCAGTGCAGCATGCCGGTGCCTTTGCCGTTGTGCTGGAAGGAATTCCGGCATCGCTGGCGGCAGAGATCAGCGCCGAGCTGACCATCCCGACAATCGGCATCGGGGCAGGCCCATCCTGTGATGGCCAGGTACTCGTGATCCACGACATTCTCGGCCTTTGCGAAAAATATTCGCCAAAGTTCGTCAAACGCTATGCCGATCTGGCGCCGCTCATATCCGCCGCAGTCACGCAGTATGTTGCCGAGGTTCGGAACGGCGAGTTTCCAACAGAAGAACATTCTTTTTCCTGAGGACAAGATGCAGATAATCAACAGTATCATACATATGCAGGCACTTGCGATTGCTCCCGAGCGGGAAGGAAGGCGCATCGCTTTCGTCCCCACAATGGGATATCTGCACGAAGGACACGCCTCTTTACTGCGCGAAGGTCGCAAACGTGGGGACGTGCTGGTGCTCTCAATTTTTGTCAATCCGATCCAGTTTGGTAAAAATGAAGATCTTGACAGTTATCCGAGGGACATGGATCGAGATTTTCAGATCGCTGAAGCGTGCGGAGTAGACATTGTCTTTATTCCAACGGCTGCTGAAATGTATCCGAACGGTTTCCAGACCGGCGTGACTGTCCGTGATATCGCCCTGCCGCTCTGTGGCGCCATTCGCCCTAGGCATTTTGATGGGGTCGCAACGGTTGTCACCAAGCTGTTCAATATCGTCCGGCCGGACGTGGCGCTCTTTGGATGCAAGGATTATCAGCAACTGGCAGTAATTCGCCGTATGACCGTTGATCTGAACATGCCGGTAGAAATCGCAGGAATGCCGATTGTGCGTGAGGCAGACGGGTTGGCGATGAGTTCGCGTAACGCCAATCTGTCACCGGTTGAGCGGCAGAGCGCGCTCTGTCTGTTTCGCGCCATCAAGACGGCACGCGAACAGTTTGCCGCCGGCGAACGTTCGGTCGCTGTTCTGGCGAGAGAAACGCGTGCAATTATTGAACAGGAATCTGCTGCAGTCATTGATTATGTAGAATTCCGCGATGGGCTTTTGTTGCATGAGCAGGACGTGGTCGACAGCAATACCCTGCTGGCGCTGGCTGTGAAAATAGGACAAACAAGATTGATCGACAACACCGTTCTTGGAGAGGAATTGTAGCCGCAGAAAATCATGCTGAAGAGTAAAATTTACGGTCAGGCGAGGGACGTGTTGTTTCTCGCCTGCTTTTTTACATCAGGCTCCACACGGCATACCCCAGCAGGGCTGCTGTCCCGCCCGCCAAAGCGATCAGCGACGTTGCCACCCGGCCGTTACTCCATCCTGCTGGTATTTCCCCCAGCCGCATCGTGATTCGTGCCAATCCGTTCAGAGTGCCGTCGATGGTGGATTCATCGATCTTTTTCCATAAGAATCGACTCAGCCAAGTGAATGGATGGATGAAAAGCAGGTTGTAGAGATGATCAAGATACCACCCGTTCAAAAAAAACCGGGTAAAATGTAACCCGGCATCTTCCAGTTGCAGTGATTCCGCCCGACGTCGGCCGGTGTAGCGAGACCAGGCCAGCCCCAGCCCAAGCAGGCTGGTCGTGGCGGCAATGATTTGCAGGGAGATCCCCGTTGCGTCCGAAGCATGCTCCAGGGCTGAAAAGCCGGGTATTGAAGCGACAAAAGTAGACAGCAAACCGTGGCTGACAAGATATTTCGGCAGATTGAGAAAACCGCCGAAAAGGCCCAGCAGTGCTAGCGGGATGAGGGTGATAGTCATGATGGGTTCGACTCGACCCGCCGACCGGGTATCGGGCGTAAGAGTCTGGTGATTGAGAGGAGTCGAAGCCTCTCCGTGAAAAACCACGAACAGCATGCGGAACGTATAAAAGGCGGTAAGTAACGCGGTCAGAAGCCCGACGGCAAACAGGGTTCCGTATAATGTCCCCCCTTGATCAAAAACAGCCCCAAGAATATCGTCCTTACTGAAAAATCCACCACTCCCCGGAAAACCGGCCAGGCAGAGCACACCGGCCAGAAATGGCCAGTAGACTGCAGGTAACTGTTTTTTTAATCCCCCCATGGAGAAAATGTCCTGTTGGTGATGAAGGGCGGTGATAACGCACCCTGCTCCGAGGAACAGCAGCGCCTTGAAAAAGGCATGGGTCAGAAGATGGAAGGTACTGGCGGTGAGAGCCCCTGCTCCAACCCCCAGCATCATGTAGCCGATCTGACTGATGGTGGAATAGGCCAGAATACGCTTGAAATCGCGCTGCACACAGGCACAGGTGGCGGCGTAAAACGCGGTCGCTGCGCCGATGATTGCTATGGCGGCCAGAGTTGTCGGCGAAGAGCCGATCAGCGGAAACATGCGGATCAGTAGATATACACCGGCTGTGACCATCGTGGCAGCGTGGATCTGAGCGGAAACAGGTGTGGGGCCTGCCATGGCATCCGGCAGCCAGACCGAGAGCGGTAGCTGGGCCGACTTGCCCGCTGCCCCGATCAGCAGCAGGATACCAAGTGCGGTGATCACACCGGTCGGCATCAGGAAGCCCATTCCGTTCAGCTCTGTGATTGAGGTGGTGCTGAACAGCTGAAACATCCAGACCATGGCGATACCTAAGGCGGTGTCGCCGATGCGGGTGACGATAAAGGCCTTGCGTCCGGCAGTGGCATTCTTTTCTTCTGTATACCAAAAACCGATCAGCGCGTAGGAGCAGAAACCGACTCCCTCCCATCCGAGATAGAGGAGCGGCAGGTTTGCGGCCAGGATCAGGGTCAACATAGCAAACACGAAGATGTTCAGAAGTGCAAAATAGCGAGAGGGTGAAGCATCGTCCTTCATATAGCCGACTGAATAGAGATGAATCAGGCCGCAGACGAAGGTGATCATCATGGTCAGCGACAAAGAGAGCTGATCCAGATAGAGGGCTATGGGGGCCTTGAAGTCGAAGTCGGAAAGCCAGGAAGCGTACTCGACTTGCTCCGGGGCGTTGAAGCTGATAAAGGCCAGTACAGAGCAGGCGAAGGCGCCCCAAATTACTCCACACGCAACGACTTCACCAAGTCGGCGCGGCAGAAGGCGGCCGAGCAGGGCATTGAAGAGGCCGCCTGAGAGCGGCAGCAGGAGTATGAGAGCGAGGTATAGTTTCATGTCAACCCCTCATCTCGCTGAAAAGGTCGGTATTCACTGTCTTGCGGCGCCGGTGCAGGTAGACTACCATTGCGAGTGCCAGTGACACCTCTGCCGAGGTCAGCGCCATTATGAAAATGGCGAACAGCTGCCCGTCAGGATCCCCCCATTGTGCCGACCCCGCTACAAAAACCAGCATGACGGCATTCAGCATGATCTCAATACAGACCAGCATCATGATCAGGTTGGCGCGCCATGCCAGTAGGCCACCCATGCCGATAAAGAACAGCAGACCGGCCAGAATCAGGATCTGTTCGAGAGGGACAATCATAATGTAACCCCCTCACCCGGGCTTTTGACGACCTCTTTCTCAGGGAGAGTGGTTGGAGGAGAGGGGGCTTTCCCCAGATATAAGGCCCCCACCAGGGCAAACAACAGCTGCAGCGAAACCAGCTCCACCGCCATTCCATGCTCCTGAAAGAGGCGTCTGGCTACTTCCCGTATCGGCTGGGCTGCGGGACATACGGACACCGTTGCATGCCGCGATACAATTATGGCTGCCAACGAAGTGATGCTTATTCCTGACAGCAACAACGCAGGCAGCCACTCTTTCCAATGAGGTGAAATACCCTTCTCGGGGTGCCCCAGGTCGAGCATCATGATTACGAACAGGAACAGCACCATGATGGCGCCGGCATAGAGGATGACTTCAAAGACAGCAACCAGAGGCGCCATCAGCAGGTAGAAAATCACGGCCATGCTGAACAGGGAGGTGACAAGATACATGATGGCGTGTACAGGATGCTTTTCGGTGATGGCCAGGAGCGTGCCGGCCAGGGCAACTGCGGCCAGTATGTAGAAGATAGTCTGTTCGATCATGGCATCAGCGCCCTGACATCAACAGGCGGCGTCTCCTCCAGACCCTCACCGCGCGTCTGGGTCACGCCGATCCCCGCGTGGCGGTAAAAATTGTAGGACGCATCCTTGCCGCAGCCGTCGATCAGCAGGTCTTCCTTCTCGTAGACCAGATCCATGATGTCCCGCGTGCAGATTTCGTAGTCTGGTGTCATCTGAATCGCCAGGGTCGGACAGGCTTCGGCACAGAGGCCGCAAAAAATACAGCGGGAAAAGTTTATCCGGAACCAGGCCGCATAGCGGCGCCCATCCTCCCTTTCGGCCGATTGCATTGAAATGCAGTCAACCGGACAGGCTGCAGAACAGAGGTAGCAGGCCACGCAGCGCTCCCCTCCATCCGGGTCTCGCGTGAGTACTATGCGAGCCCGAAAACGGGGATATGGCACTCGTTTCTGCTCAGGGTACTGGATTGTTACCGGCTTGCGCAGCATGTGGGCAAGTGTGACCCGGAAACCGCCGAATATGACTTGAATGTCGGAAAGTAACTGCATAAAGTTTAACTCTGTAAGCGCAGAAGCGAATGGCTGAGAATATCTTTTGGAGCCTTGTCAAGCATGACCGGTTTTAGTCCGTTCCGCCTTCTTCAACAGTGCGGATGCCAGCGTGTGAGAATTGTTTTCTGCATACAGGACGGCGGTATTGCCAGCCGGTGTTTTATGCGAAGGGTTAGCCCCGCCATCCAGCAGTGCCTGCACGGTCTGGTTGCAGCCGTAAATGGCGGCCAGCATCAGCGGCGTATGCCCTTCCCGGTCACGGGCATCGACATCGGCTCCTTTTTCAATCAGCATTCTGACAATTTCGGTATGCCCGTTGGCTGCGGCATAGTGAAGGGCTGTTTTACCTTTGTCGCTGCAGGCGGTTATGTCGGCGCCACGGTGCAGCAGGTCCTGGACAAAATCCTTGAGCCCCTCTTTGGATGCGCTGATCAGCGGGGTGTGGCCATGACGGTCTTTCGAATTCACGCTTTCCATGTTTGACTCCTCCCGAGGTTAAATGATCGGGCCGCATTGCCCGTAAATAATCACTTCAACGCAAGCCACCAGCCTGTGATCAGTATGTTCACCAATGCCAGCGGTGTCAACACCTTCCACCCCAGATGCATCAGCTGGTCATAGCGCAGTCGGGGCAGTGTCCCGCGCATCCAGATGAAGAAGAAGGCCACAGCCAAAGTCTTGAATGAGAACCAGACGGTCGGCGGCAGCAGTGGGCCGTGCCACCCTCCCAGAAAGAACGTTGCCGCCAGACCGCCCAATACAATGATATTAATGTACTCACCGACAAAAAATAAACCGAAGCGCATGCCGGAATATTCGGTATGGAAGCCGGCCACCAGTTCTCCTTCTGCTTCCGGGAGGTCAAAAGGTATACGTTTGCATTCGGCCGTGATGCTCAGCATAAAGATGATAAACGCCAGTGGCTGATATACGATAAACGGTATGGTTGCCTGTGCCGCAACAATGTCGGCCATATTGAAGGAACGTGATAGCATGACGATCGGAACCAGTGAGAGCCCCATCGACAGCTCGTAGGATATCAGTTGCGCCAGGCCCCTGATACCTCCCAGCAGTGCATATTTGGAGTTGGAGGCCCAGCCGCCGATCGCTACTCCGTAGACAGCGATTGATGATAGCGACAGGAAGAAGAGCAGGCCGACATTCAGATCGGCAACGACCAGTGGCAGGTTGCGTCCGAATATCGTCAGAGGTGCACCGAAAGGGATTACGGAAAAAATCAAAATAGCGGGAATGGCCGCCATGGCCGGAGCAAGATAAAACAGCCAGCGGTCGGCTGCGCCAGGAATAACATCTTCTTTGGTGAGGAGTTTAATCAGATCCGCAAGCGGTTGCAGCAGACCGAAGGGGCCGACACGGTTTGGCCCTTTGCGGTCCTGAACCCAGGCCAGAATTCTCCTCTCTGCGAATACCAGATAGGCGGCCAGGGTAAGGATGACGAAGAATACCAGCGCCAGTTTTATCGCAAATAGCGTTATGTCGAGTGAAAATGCTGTCATGTGAACCCGCTGTGAACAGGTAAGAGAAAGAAGCAAACCACAAGAGAATAACAGCGTTATTTATATACCACACATTCACTATGAACACTACTTGGTATTAGTTAAAATACTAAAAATCCCTTGTAATGAATTAAGCGCTTGAATCTACAGGGTTCTAAACACTATAATGCCAGCTTTAATGTACTTCGTCTTCAAGGATAATGACATGAATGTGTTTCAGGCTGATTTCATAAAGAGTGCTGCAAAACCGAAAGACTATCCGCCACCCGGGCTGCCGGAAGTGGCCTTCGTAGGGCGTTCCAACGTCGGCAAATCCTCTCTGATTAACGTGCTGTCCGGACGCAAGGGGTTGGTGCGCACAAGCTCAACCCCCGGCCGGACACAACTGATTAATTTTTTTGATATTAATAGTATCCTGACTCTGGTTGACCTCCCTGGTTACGGCTACGCCAAAGCTCCTCCAGCGCTACGCAAACAGTGGGGGCCGATGATCGAGGCCTACCTCGCCTCTCGCGAGTCTTTGAAGGCGGTCGTACTGATCCTCGACATCCGCAGGGTTCCTTCCGACGGCGACCTGCAGATGCTTCGCTGGTTGGAACTTTACAATATACCGCCGATTTTTGTGGTAACCAAGTGCGACAAGTTGTCTAAAAACGAGCAGGCCAAACAGAAAATGTTGATTGCCGCTGCGATCAAACGTGACAAGGGAATGATGCTCCCCTTTTCGGCTCTCTCCAAAGATGGGCGTGACGGCATCTGGAACGAAATCCTGAATGTGCTGGAAATAACTCCGAAACCGGAAAACAAACTATGAAAAAGACATCCGGGCCTTCTGGGCCGATTCCCATGCCGGACATGCAAAAGCGTCCTGACACCCGCCGCATCCCGATCGCCAAGGTCGGTGTCAAAGACATCACCTATCCGATCGTAGTAATGGACAAAAACCGTACCCTGCAGCATACCGTGGCACGGATCAACATGTACGTCGATCTGCCGCATCACTTCAAGGGCACCCACATGAGCCGCTTTGTGGAGATTCTCAACAAGTACCGCGAACAGATCGCCCTTGATAAGCTGGAGACGATTCTTGACGAGATGAAGGCAAAACTCGGCTCGGAGAGTGCGCATCTTGAGATTCAGTTCCCTTATTTTATCGACAAGGCCGCGCCGGTTTCGGGTGCCAAGAGCCTGATGGAATACACCTGCGAATTCAGCGCATCAATGACGGACGACCTGGATTTCGTGCTCGGCATCAAGGTGCCGCTCACCTCGCTCTGTCCATGCAGTCGCGAACTCTCCCGTTTCGGGGCCCACAATCAGCGCAGCATAATGACCGTGAGGGTGCGCTATCGTGATTTTATCTGGATCGAAGATCTGGTGGAACTGATTGAGCAATGTGGTTCAAGCCCGCTCTATTCCCTTCTCAAACGTGCTGACGAAAAGTTTGTCACTGAGCAAGCTTATGAAAACCCCCGTTTCGTAGAAGACATGGTGCGTGAGGCCCACTCCCGGCTAGCGGCGCTTGACAACATCACCTGGTTTTCAGTCGAGGCGGAGAACTTTGAATCTATTCACAACCATTCGGCATACGCGGCGGTGGAGCTGGATCGGCGGGGATGAGGGATGAATGTTGGAGGATGTTGTTTTGTCGGTCTTGACTGAGCGGAACTGACGACGTTCAAGTCAGGTTTTTCCTGGAAGTTCAGCGGACTGCTCTATCGGCTCTGCAGCGTTTGCAGATACCGTTTGAAGCATAATCGAGACAAATAAAGACGGAACGGCTATGAATCTGCAATAATCATTTCGTACTTCTCAAAAATAAGACCACACAGGTATACTACCTGTGTGGTCTGAAATCGCGGCAATAATCTTATATTATTTTACGATGACAAACTCGGCACGTCTGTTTTTTGCCCAGGCCGCTTCATCACTTCCAATAACAGCGGGTTTTTCTTTCCCATAGCTTATAACGGAGAGGTTCTCTGCCTTGATGCCAAGAGTGGTAAAATACTTCAGGGCTGATTTGGCACGATTCTCACCCAGCGCCAAATTGTATTCGGCCGAGCCGCGTTCATCACAGTGCCCTTCGATCTTAATCTTTGCACCTGGCATTGATTTAAGGATGATTTCAGCATTTTTGGAGAGGACATCACGCGCATCCTGGCGAAGTTCTGATTTGTCAAAATCGAAATAGACTGTTTCAAATTTGTTTTCAGCTGCCGCAGTAATCGAAGCCTGACTTGCAGTTTCATTCTGTGCCACTTTAGCTTGTTCAGCCTGCTTTGTTTGTTCAGCCTGTTTTGCTTGTTCAGCCAGCTTTGCTTGCTCAGCCTGTTTAGCTTGCTCAGCCTGTTCAATCGGGTCAACCGGCTTAGCCGGCTCAACTTTCTCGACTGCAACCGTAGGAACGACAGGCTCTTCCTTTTTCACCGTTTCCTTGTTCGCACAGCCACCAGCAAACAAGGAAACCATTATGATGCCGGTTAACAATTTCTTACTCTTTTTCATACTTAAGCTCCTATTCTGCATTAAATTGAGGCACTATGCCTTGAAGATCAATGTACCAAGATTATACATATCAGCTATAGCAATGCAACTGATAATATAAAAATGTCAAGCTGATTATGTACTTCCAAGCCATCAGCGCGATGACCAGGCCGGCTGATAGTAAGTCCCCTTACCTTGGGATACTTTTGTCTGCCCTGATCCATCGGTGCGCATGACATATACACCGCTGCCGCTGCTTCGCTTTGAACTGAAACATATAAAACGACCATCGGCAGACCAGGATGGATTTTCGTTATTGCCATCAAAGGTGAGTTGTGTGTCTGAAGATCCGTCAACTGCAACTGTGAATATGTTGAACCCTCCGTCGGTCATTCTCGAATAGGCGATTTTATCTCCCTTTGGAGACCAGCGAGGATTCACGTTGTAACTGCCGGAGGTCGTCAGTCTTCTGACATCGCTGCCATCAGTATTCATAATAAATATCTGCGGTTTCCCGAGGCGGTCCGAAACAAAGGCGATCTGGTTGCCATTCGGCGACCATGCCGGGTAGAGATCGAGAGCAGGATTGATGGTCAAGCGCACCGGGTGACTCCCGTCCCGATCCAAGGTATATATCTCGGCGTCACCATCCTTGCTGAGAGCAAGGGCAATCTTATTGCCATCCGGTGACCAGCTGCCGGTTATATTAAGCCCTTTGCGACTTGAAAGAACCACTTCTGCCGTGTTTGACAGTGATCGTCGATACAGATCCGGGTTGCCATGTTTGTACGAAGTGAAAATGATCTCACTGCCATCAGGAGAAAAATCAGGGTTCAGGTTTATAGAGCCGTTTTTCGTCAATGGCAGCGGATTATAGCCGTCCCAGTCCATGACATAAATTTCCTTGTTACCGGTTAATGTTGATACGTAGGCAATCCTGGTAGTGAATACACCCTTTTCACCGGTAATCACGCGCAGGATTTCATCGGCGAATGTATGACTGAAGCGTCGCAGATCCTTCGCTGAGGCAAGATAACGTTTTGCGCTTATCAACTTGCGATTGATAACATCAAAAAGACGGAACTCGATTATCAGTTGCCCATCTTTGAGAATGTATTCACCCAGCACAAGTAGATCGAAGCCGGCACTCTGCCAAGGTGCAAAATCAACATTCGCCAGCAATAATTCACTGACAGGTGACAACTGAGAACGACTTTCAGCTATGATGACACCTGACATATTCATATCGGACGTGATTATATCAGAAACCAGTTTGGCTGATTCGGCATTTGCGGGTGCGCCAAGTGAGCGCGGAGGGACAACTGCGAGCTTCAAAAGACGGTTGCCGGGAGCGGTGATTTCAATATAACCCGCTTGAGCATACAGAACCGACGGTAACACAACAACAAGCAGAACCAGCAGTAATAGTTTTATAGTATATCCATATGTATTATCTTGGTTTTCCACTGGAAATTCCCTTGGGTTTAAAAATAAAGCCGTTATCAAAAGTGGTATGGTTGGGTGGTGCAGTGAATTTTTCACTGGCGAGATCGATTGCCCGTCTGACCGCCAGTTCAAATGCCGCATCGCCGCTGCTGCGCTCTATCTTGATCCGTGCAAGCCGGCCATCTGCCGCGATAGTCAATCGCACGGCCACTTCCGGGTTTTTAGTGGTGTAGCTGCTCGTTACTTTCAAGGCATCTTCCAGTCGAGATCTGACGTAATCCGCATAGCGACTGCCGGCATCAGCGCCGCCAGCTCCAGGCATGCCGGTTTTGGAGGCGCTGGCGACCTTGACCTTGCTCCGCAATTTCTCAAGCACAGCCTCCTCGCGCCTGGCCTCGCTGTTTTTCTCCAGCTTAGCCATTCGCTCGGCAAAAGCTGCTTCTGTTTCAGCCGCATCCTGCGGAGATGCTGTCTTGATTGACTGGGTCCCGGTTTTAGGAACAGTTTTGGGTGGGCGTGGCACTGCCATGGGTAGCGTGGGAGCAGGAAGAGACGCCGCTTTAGTCTTGCCCGGATTATTTATGGTACTGCCCGCCTGGGGAGCAACTGTCGGCAGGGTAACGACATCCACATAGTATGTCTCCTGAATCACCGGGGCTGTCGGAAACTGCCTGCCCCACCATGCAAACAATAAAAAAACCGCCAGGTGAATGACGGCTGAAGCAATGAAACTGACACCTACACCAGTATCAGTTCTCGATACCTGGGAGCTCATTATTTGGCAGCCGGTTCCGTTACCATACCGAGGCGTTCGATACCGGCCCCTTTGATGTCGGCCATGGTTCGTACCACTTCACCGTATGGCACTCCGGCATCGGCCTTCAAAAATACCTCTTTTTTTGCCCGAGTAGCAAACAGATCTGAAAGCCGTTTGCGCAGTTCTCCGGCTGGGACCTCATCCTTGTCGATAAATACCTTGCCACCCTTGTCTACAGAGACAACTACAGACTCTTCAGCCGGAGTCATGGCTTTGGTGTCGGCTTTCGGAAGGTTAACCTGAACCCCCTGCTGCATCATCGGTGCGGTCACCATGAAAATAACCAGCAGCACCAGCATGACATCCACTAAAGGGGTGACATTGATCTCGGCCATCACACCACGGTTGTTGCTTTGTCCACCCATAGCCATGATCTATTTCCCCGCTATATTGCGCTGTACAATATTGAGAAACTCGGTAGAAAAACTGTCCATTTCATTTATTAGTACTCTAATCTTATGCTGAAAGTGATTGTAGGCCATAACAGCCGGGATGGCAGCCACCAGACCTATGGCGGTGGCAATCAGAGCCTCGGCAATGCCTGGAGCGACGACGGCCAGTGAGGCGGAACCGGTCTTGCCGATCCCTTCGAAAGCGGTCATGATACCCCACACGGTGCCGAACAGGCCGATGAAGGGGGATGTGGAACCGGTCGTGGCAAGGAACGTCAAGTACTTTTCGAGCCGGGTTATCTCTGAATTTGTTGCCCGGCGCAGGGCGCGGGAGACATTCTCTACTCCTCCCAAGTCTGTACTGAGAGCACTGCCGTCGCTCTTGCTGTCGGGCTCAACGACTTTTTTCAGCTCGCTGTATCCTTCGTTGAATAATACTGTCAGTGGAGAGTTGGCAAAGCGATCTACTTGGGAAGCGATCGCATCAAAGCGCTTTGATTTCCAGAAAAAGTCCATGAACCGTTCCGATTCGCTGTTTGCTCGCTGAACCTGAAAAAACTTGAACAAGATGATGGCCCAGGAAACCACCGAGAATGAAAGCAGCAGTAAGAGGACGAGCTTAACAATAATACCGGCACCGAGGATTATGGCCACGGATGATACCTCCGAATGGGTTAGAAACTGGAAAAATCTAGAACTTTCAAACTGTCAAGTCAAGACAAAACCGATATGACATAAGGTACTTCAGCGTTCAGTCAGCCGTACTACGATATGATCAAGGATTGTCCCGGCCAATTGCTCCTTGGACATAAGCTCGCACCGGCAGCTGCTTCCATCTTTAAAAAGCAGCATTGCCCTGTTGGTATCGACATTGAAACCGGCATCCGGCTGACTGATGTCATTAGCAACAATCATATCCAATTTCTTTTCATGCAGCTTCTTTGCCGCGTTTTCAGCAAGAGCATCGGTCTCTGCGGCAAATCCGACCAGAAACGGCTGCTTTTTTAAGCCATGATCAATTCCCCCCAGTTCGGCAAGAATATCGGGGTTTTTCACCAGTTCAATAGTTACTGAATCCGCTTTCTTCTTGATCTTTACACTGTTTCTCACCAGCGGTCGATAGTCGGCCACCGCCGCTGCCTTGATGACCACATCGCATTCAGCCACGTGCGCCATAACTTCATTTTTCATCTCGACCGCGCTTGTAACATTGACAACAGTTACTCCATCCGGTTTTGCCAGAGCCGTCGGACCGCTGACCAAATGCACCTGCGCTCCCCTCCTCCGAGCTGCACGTGCCAGGGCATAACCCATCTTGCCCGATGAATGGTTGCTTATATATCGGACCGGATCAATTTCTTCACGTGTTGGCCCGGCGGTGATCATTATTGTTTGGCCGGCCAAATCCTTTTCAGTCAGTGCCATAACAGCGCTCTCGAATATGGCCTCCGGAGCGGCCAGTTTACCTTCCCCCTCCCAGCCACATGCCAGGCTGCCGCAGACCGGTGCCTCGAACAGGTATCCCAAACGGCGCAACTTCTGTTCATTCTCCTGATAGATCGGATTGGTGAACATGTTGACGTTCATAGCAGGAGCTAACAGCACCGGCGCCTTAGTGGCCATGACGGTCGTGGTGAGCATATCATCGGCGATACCGGCAGCGATTTTACCGATAACATTGGCCGTGGCCGGGGCAACTATGAACAGATCAGCCCGATCAGCCAATGAAATGTGCCCTATCTCCCGTTCTGCAATCAGGTTGAATAGCTCCGTATGAACCGGGTTTGACGACAACGTTTGAAAGGTGAGCGGCGCGACAAATTCCTGGGCGGCACTCGTCATGATGACATGAACTTCCGCTCCCGCCTTGGTCAGAAGCCGTAGCAGTTCAATCGCCTTATAGGCGGCGATTCCGCCGCAAACTCCCAGAATTATTTTTTTATTTCTTAACATAGAAGGTTTGCCTCAAAAATAGGGATTACATTTTTTTTCGTGACCTATGGTTGTCTGCGGGCCATGTCCAGGGTATGCTGTCACGCTGTCCGGCAGTGTAAACAACTTGGTACGTATTGATCCGAGCAGCTGTTCGTGTGAGCCGCCCGGCAGGTCAGTACGCCCGATTGAATCGGCAAAGAGCGTGTCGCCGGTAATCACGATTCGCTCCTCCTCAAAATAGAGACAGCAACCGCCCTGGGTGTGGCCGGGAGTATGGAGCACTTTAATGCGGCAAGTGCCAAAGAAAATTTCCATGCCGTCAATGAGGTATGCGTCCGCTTCCGGTGAATTTTCTCCCTGTAAACCATATTTCCGTGCAACTTCGGCCGATCTGCTCAACATTGCAGCATCAGCCTCGTGTATCAGAAGCTTGGCATCAAAGGCTGCAATCGCCTGACGGTTTCCCCCCACGTGGTCAAAATGACCGTGCGTATTAATTACCGTGTGAATCTTCAGCCCAAGCTGCTCAACCAGGCTGACAATCGACTCGACATCACCTCCCGGATCGACAACGACCCCTTCAAGGCTCTGTTCGCACGCAACGATATAACAGTTGACTGAAAGTGGACCAACTTCTAGGGATTTAAATATCATAACTCTTCTTTCGTTTAATGCGATCCCGAAATGCATGGCAATCGGGTAAATCCAAAGCAGTTCACTGCTAATTGACATCAGATGTGGACATGCTACACTGATCAACGCCTTTACCAATTCACTACAAAGGAGATGAACAGATGAAAATAGCGCTTGTAGAAACAGAGGACTGCATCAGTTGCGGACTGTGCATTTCAACCTGTCCGGCTGCTTTCCGATTTGACAGCGCAGGCAAATCTGAATGTTTCGACCCTGCCGGAGCCCCTGAATCAGAGATTCAGAGCGCAATTGATGGCTGCCCCGTCCAGTGTATCCACTGGACATAATCCAGAATACAAGGAGTTATACATTATGGAACGTTGGATCTGTACTATCTGTCAGTATGTCTATGACCCCGCCGTTGGCGACCCGGATCGCGGAATTGCACCAGGAACATCATTTGAGACATTGCCTGAGGACTGGTGCTGCCCGCTCTGTGGCGCCGGCAAGGATGCCTTCGAAAAAGAATAAAAGAAACCGGGGCGGGCAATCTGCCCGCCCCGCCGCCTTTGCAACTCACTTTTTATTTGCTGCTTTTATAATATCAACCGTCGCTTCTCCGGCTTCAATTTTTATCCGCCATACCAGACCGCACTCTCCGCACTCTTTAATCGGCGAATGTTCAGCCGAAAATCCACCTGAATGCATATCGATATCAACGTCTGTCCGGTTGCCGCAGTTAGGGCATTTCATGGTGTTACCTCCAATGTTTATCACGACAAATAAGTTATGCCAGTTCCGGTGAAATAGTGGTTATTGCGTTAAAAAGCTCATCCAGATCGGCGCGTGTCATGTCACCCATGTGGGCAATACGGAATGTTTCACCCTTTATCTTACCGTAGCCGTCATCGAATGCAAAGCCGGCTTCGCCCAGATTCTTTTTCAGAGACGCCAGATCAACCCCTCGACTGTTGCGGCTGCAAGTTAATGTCTGCGAACGGTACGCCGCCGCCGGGAATGATTCGAAACCGCGATCCGTCAGCCATCCGCGCACGTAACCGGCAAGATCGTTGTGGCGCGCCCAGCGGTTCTCAAGACCCTCCGCGAACATTCGCTGCAGTTGGCAGTCAAGCGCATAAATGAGAGATATGCAGGGAGTCGAAGGGGTATTGTTCTTGTCATCATTAGCGGCAAATTCGACAAAATCGAAATAATAGCCCCGCCCTTCCATGGTCGCTGCACGCTGGAGCGCCTTCTCGCTGGCCGTAAAGACGGCCAGGCCGGGCGGCAGGGCGAATGCTTTCTGCACTCCGAAGATGCAGCTGTCGATGCCCAGCTCGTCGACCGGGATCTTGAGTGCGCTCATCGATGAAACAGTATCGACAATAAACATAACCTCAGGAAACTTTCGCATGACTTCGGCGATTTCCGGTAAAGGCGACATGACTCCCGTGGATGTCTCATTATGAATCATGGTCATGCTGTCGTATTTTCCGGTCGCAAGCGCTTTTTCTACCGCATCCGGAGTGACTGGAGCTCCCCAGTCAAAACGGATGGCGTCAGCCTGCTTGCCACAGCGTAACGTGACATCATGCCACTTGTCTGAAAAGGCGCCGTTGCAAAAATTGGCGCAGCGCTTTCCGACCAGATTGCGGATTGCACCCTCCATGACGCCAAAGGCGCTCGAAGTTGCCAGAAATACTCTGTCGTTCGTGAACATCAATTTTTTCAATCCAGTGGTGACCCGACCGTGCAGCTCGGCATACTCTTTCATCCGATGCCCTATCATTGGAGATGCCATGGCTTTCAGTATGTCGGGATGTACCTCAACAGGTCCGGGAATAAACAGTTTTTTGTGCATGCGAGTGACTCCGCTGTTGTATAAATTGTAGTTAGTCAACAACTTGTAAAGCTAACAAATGGAAGTAATAAAGTCAAGATTCAGCACAACTGGCTTAAATGAGCATAATGTAAGTGGTGAGATTCAGAAAGCGGGCATAGATTCCATGGAAAAATGTGCTCCTCTACACATCTGTATAAATAAGTGGTATATACTCAGTGGCATCTGTTTAATCGTCCGTCAGGGGGAACATCTTAATGAGCCTTGAGGCTATTGGTAAATTAAAAATTGATAAAACGGCCTTCCAGCGCAGTAAAGTAAGCCGGAAACGCTGGTTGGTGCTTGTGGCGGTAGCTTTGCTAATGGTTGTCGCCGTTGCTTGGGCGTTTGAGCGCAAAGGCGTCCCGGTTGAGACAGCTACCGTATCCCAGGTATATCCGACGCAATCGTTCACCTTGCTGAACGCGAGCGGATATGTTGTGGCGCAGCGTAAGGCGGCCGTGGCCTCAAAGATGACCGGCAGGCTGGAGTGGCTCGGGGTTCAGGAAGGGAGCCGGGTGAGCAGTGGACAGATCATCGCGCGCCTGGAGAATCGTGACAGCGACGCGCTGGTTAACCAAGGGGTAGCGGCTGTTCAGAATGCCAAGGCTAATGTTGACCAGGCCAGGGCAGAACGGGACGATGCCGGTCTATCCTATGAGCGCCAGAAGGAGCTGGTTAAGCAGGGGATCATAGCAAAAGCGGATTTCGACGCCGCAGAGGCGCGCTTCAAGCGGGCCAGGGCCGGCGTTGCAGCAGCCGAGGCTGCGGTGAGTGTGGCCGATGCGTCGCTGCAAGGGGCCAGAGTGGCCTATGACTATTCGCTGATTCGGGCGCCGTTCGATGCCGTGGTGCTGACCAAGAATGCCGATGTCGGGGACATCATCACGCCGCTTGGCGCCGCCGCCAATGCCAAAGCCGCCGTCGTCACCATCGCCGATCTGTCGTCGTTGCAGGTCGAGGCCGATGTCTCCGAATCCAACCTGGACAAGGTCAAGGTCGGCCAACCCTGCGAGATTACCCTGGACGCCCTGCCGCAAGCCCGCTTTCGTGGCATTTTGCAGACCATCGTGCCGACCGCCGACCGCACCAAGGCGTCGGTGATGGTCAAGGTGCGCTTCGTGGACAACGATCCGCGCATTCTGCCCGAAATGAGCGCCAAGGTCGCCATCCTGTCCCGCCCGGCCACCACACAGGATCAGCAGGCAAAAGTGGCCCTCAACCCCGCGGCCATCGTCAAGGTGAACGGCAAGGACAGCGTTTATCTGATTGACAAGGACCATGTTCGGCTGGTGCCGGTAACAGTCGGAGCGCGGCTCGGCGAACTGACGGAGATCAGCGGGGTCAAACCGGGCGACAAGGTGGCGCTACGGCCACTGGCCAAACTGAAAAATGGCAAAAAAATCAGCGTGGCGGAGAAATAAGTGAGCGACAATGGCAACATCGTCACGTTGCGCAATGTGACCAAGTCCTACCGGCGCGGCAGCCAACTGGTGCCGGTGCTGGAGGACATCAGCTTTGCCATCCGCTCCGGCGAGTTCCTGGCGCTGATGGGGCCGTCCGGATCGGGCAAGAGTACGCTGCTTAACCTGATTGCCGGTATCGACAAGGTGGACAGCGGCTCGATTGAAATCGGCGGCTGCGAGATCACCACTCTGGGCGATGCCGAGTTGGCCGGGTGGCGGGCACTCAATGTCGGGTTTGTCTTCCAGTTCTATAATCTGATCCCGGTACTGACCGCCTATGAGAATGTCGAGCTGCCGCTGCTCCTGACCGGGCTGTCGCGCCGGGAGCGCCGCGAACATGTCGAGGCGGCGCTGGAGATCGTCAACCTGGCTGACCGCATGGATCACCGGCCCTCCCAGCTGTCCGGGGGGCAGCAGCAGCGCGTGGCCATTGCCCGGGCGGTGGTTACCGATCCCGCCATCCTGGTGGCGGACGAGCCGACCGGTGACCTGGACCGCGTCTCCGCCGGAGAGATTTTAGCCCTGATGGACCAACTGGTACAGGATTTCCACAAGACCATCATCATGGTTACCCACGATCCGCGCGCCGCTGAAAAGGCCCATGTTATCCGGCACCTGGAAAAAGGCCTGCTGACGGACGGCTAACATGTTCATGGTGAAATACATCCTCCGTAACGCCTTCCGCCACAAGCTCAGATCCCTGCTGACTGTCACCGGCGTGGCCATTGCCATCCTCGCCTTCGGGCTGCTGCGCACCCTGGTCGGCCTCTGGTATCTGGGGGTCGAGTCCTCCTCGTCAACCCGCCTCGTCACCCGCAATGCCATCTCGCTGGTTTTCTCCCTGCCGATTTCCTACAAGGAGCGCATTCGCCAGATTCCGGGAGTCACCAGAGTCGGGGCTATGAACTGGTTTGGCGGCATCTATGTAACGGAGAAGAACTTCTTTCCCAATTTCGCCGTGGAACCTAGGGCGTATCTCGACCTCTATCCTGAATTTCTGCTTACTCCGGAGGAACAGAAGGGGTTTGTGCTTGACCGGCAGGGGGCGGTGGTCGGCCGGAAACTGGCGGCCAAATATGGCTGGAAACTGGGTGACCGGGTCGTCTTGAAAGGCACCATCTTTCCGGGACAGTGGGAGTTCGTCATCCGGGGCATCTATCGCGGCGCCCAGCGGAGCACGGATGAAACCCAATTTTTCTTCAACTGGGACTATCTGAATGAAACCCTGCGTCGCACCATCCCGCGCCGCGCCGATCAGGTCGGCATCTTCGTGGTCGGCGTATCCAACCCGGAGCAGGCCGCCGAGGTGGCTCAGGCGATTGACACCAGATTCAAAAACTCGCTGGCCGAAACCATGAGCGAGACGGAGAAAGCCTTCCAGCTCAGTTTCGTGGCCATGACCGAGGCGATCATGATCGCCATAAAGATCGTCTCATATGTCGTCATTGTCATCATCATGGTGGTGGCCGCTAATACCATGGCCATGACAGCCCGGGAGCGCATTGCCGAGTATGCCACCCTGAAAACGCTGGGCTTTCGCTGGCATCATATTGCCGGCGCTGTGTTCGGAGAGTCGTTGTTTATCGCCATCCTTGGCGGGGTCGCCGGTGTTATGGGCACATTTCCGGTGGCCAGTGTGATTGAAAAGGAGTTGTCACAGTTCTTTCCGGTATTTCATGTCACCACCGCCACCACGCTGCTGCAGCTGGCCGCCGCCGCCATCGTCGGCGTCACCGCGTCAATTTTTCCCACCTGGCGCGCCTCAACGATCAGGATCGCCGACGGACTGCGGCGGATCGGCTAGAATTATTAAGATTCCACTTTCATACAGTCTGCGCAACCTGTTGACCAGGCGGATGACTACCGTGTTGACCGCTTTCGGCATGGCGATGGTGGTGTTCGTCTTCGCCGCCACCCTGATGCTGACCGATGGCCTGCAGAAGACCCTGGTGGAGACCGGTTCGCCAGATAATGTGGTCGTGATTCGCAAAGGCTCCCAGTCCGAGGTGCAGAGCGGTGTGGAGCGGCCACAGGCCAACCTCGTCGAGAGTCAGCCGGAAATCGCCACCGGCACCGACGGCATGCGGCTGCTGGTCAAGGAGCTGGTGGTACTGATCAGTCTCCCCAAACGTGGCAGCAACCATCCGGCCAATGTTGTTATTCGAGGCACCGGCGCTGTCTCTCTCACTTTGAGGCCTCAGGTCCGGCTGATCGAAGGGAGGATGCCGCGCCCCGGTTCGTCAGAGATCATGGCCGGGGCCAGTATCGCCCGTCGCTTTCAGGGGGCCGGTATCGGGGAACATCTCCGCTTCGGCATGCGCGACTGGACTGTCGTGGGGCTGTTTGACGCCGGGACCACCGGCTTTAACTCTGAGATATGGGGGGATGTTGACCAGCTGATGCAGGCTTTCCGCCGGCCGGTCTACTCCTCGATCCTCTTCCGGCTGGCGGATACGGACCGTTTCGATAAGCTGAAAGAGCGCATCGAAAACGACCCGCGCCTGACGCTGGAGGCCAAGCGCGAACCGCGCTATTATCTGGACCAGTCCGAGGCGATGGCCAAATTCCTCAACATCCTTGGCCTGACGCTGACGGTAATCTTCTCGCTCGGCGCCATCATCGGCGCGATGATTACCATGTACGCCTCGGTCGCCAACCGGGTCGGCGAGATCGGCACCCTCCGGGCGCTCGGCTTTCAGCGTTCCAGCATCCTGGCAGCCTTTCTCGCCGAGGCGCTGCTGCTGGGTCTGATCGGCGGAATTGCCGGGGTGTTCTGCGCCTCATTCATGCAGTTGATCACGATTTCCACCATGAACTGGCAGACCTTTTCCGAACTGGCCTTTTCCTTCCGGCTCACCGTCACCACCGTGCTTGAATCGCTCAGTTTTTCGTTGTTTATGGGGTTAGCAGGAGGGCTGATACCGGCGCTACGGGCCGGACGGATGAGCATTGTGGACGCGCTTAGGGAGAGTTGACTGGATGATCAAACGGTTACACGATATTATGGTGTTAGAGGATTTACGTTGATAAAAAGGGTTTATAATTGCCGTCACCGTTCCCCAAAAATAGCGGTGCCGACCCGCACCAGGGTGGCGCCTTCCTGAACAGCCGCTTCAAAATCGCCTGACATACCCATGGAAAGCTCCGCCATGTCAACGCCCGCAATCTGCTGTGCGGCAATTACTTCCGCCAGTCTTCGGAGTTCGGCAAAATAGGGCCGCGCCGCCTCGGGATCATCGAAAAAGGGGGGCATTGTCATCAACCCCTTCACCCTGAGGTTCGGCAGCAGGGCGCATTCCCGCACCAGTTGAATCGCCCCCGTCTCAGTCGTTCCCGACTTTGTGGTTTCGCCGGAGACGTTCACCTGGATCAGCACATCGCAGCTTTTGCCGAGTTTACCCCACAGCCGGTCGATCTCCTGTGCCAGTGAAATGCGGTCAACCGAATGGATCATCGCCACCTGTCCCGCGATGTATTTCACCTTGTTACTCTGCAGGTGGCCGATAACGTGCCACTGAACGGCTTCCTTTACTTCAGCCAGCTTCGGCACCAGTTCCTGGATATAATTCTCGCCGAAAACCGTTTGCCCGGCATTGTAGGCCGCAACAATATCAGCCGCCGGGCGGGTCTTTGATACTGCAACCAGGCGGACCGATGCCGGATCGCGACCGGCTTTTTCGGCTGCGACACGGATGCGTTCGTTGATCCGGGCAAGATTGCTGGCAATGGTCATGGCTTTACTTCACAGCCTGCATGGTCTGCAGCACTTCATACAGCTCCGTCATCGGCAGGCCGATCACGTTGGTGTATGAACCGTTGATCGAACGGACAAAATGCACTGCACCCCCCTGGATCGCGTAAGCCCCGGCCTTGTCCATCGGGCAGCCGGTGGCGACATAAGCCGCCATCTCTTTTTCTTCCAGCTTTTTGAATGTAACTTCCGTGCAGACGCTGCGGCTGATGTGGACACCGCTGATCTTGTCAAAAACCGTGAAACCGGTGATGACTTCGTGATCCCTGCCGGACAGTCCGGACAGCATCCGCATCGCATCGGCGGCGTCAACCGGTTTGCCGAGAATTTCGCCATCCAATACCACAATCGTGTCGGCTCCGATGAAAAAACGGCCATCAATTTTCGCCGCAACCGCATCCGCTTTTTCGCGTGACAGGCGCATGACATGATCAACGGGAGCTTCCCCCGGTAGAACATCTTCACAGATGTCAGCCGGAACCACGCTGAACTCGATGCCTGCCAGCGATATCAGTTCGGTGCGGCGAGGTGATGCCGACGCAAGAATTATCGTGCCATTATTATTTATCGTCATCAGTTTTCCTCGCCTCTTCAGCGGCGTTCCTTTTCACTGCGTCACGAGCTTCCCCCGCCTTATGTTCGGCTTCCATCTCCTGCCAGTGTTTTGTCCAGTCAGTTTTGCGAATATGGTGAAGGATAAACACCCCCGGAATGATAACGCATCCCCAGAAGATGCTCATGGTCATATCGTTGGCAATACCGTAGGTCAATGAGGCAATCCCCATCAGCAGCAAAAATGCTTCCATCGACAGAATGCGCCCTATCAGCGAAGCTTTTTGAATCTCTTTCTGTGTGTCATGTGCCATCTGATTTCTCCTACCAGGGAAACATTTTGCCTGGGTTCAATATATTTTTTGGATCAAGAGCAGCTTTGATAGCCTTCATGGCGGCAATCTGATCGGGAGAAAGTTCCAGTTCTATATAAGGAGCCTTGGAAAGCCCGACCCCATGCTCACCTGACATGGTGCCGTTCAGATCCAGCGCTGCCTGGAAAACGTCGCGGATCGCCTCATGCGCTTTTTCATCCATGCCGGGAACAGACTTGTCTACCATAATATTGACATGGATATTGCCGTCTCCGGCATGGCCGAAGTTGACAATCGGTATATCGTACTTGGCCTGAATTTTCTCGATGGCGCGGATGATGTCCGGTACTTTGCTGCGCGGCACCACGACATCCTCATTGTATTTGGTCGGGTTGATGTCCCTGAGCGACGGCGAAACCAGCCGCCGCACCCTCCAGAGTTCTTCCGATTCGGCGGCATCTTTGGCCGCCCGGAACTGCACAAGCCCGAGCGGTTTGATCAGTTCATGAATCTGTGCCGCCTGCTTTTCGATCAGGTCGCGGTCGCCGTCCACCTCGATCAACAGCACTGCCCGTCCTTCAGGTGGAATCCCCAGGCTGAAGCGGCGTTCTACGCATTGCAGGGTGGCGTAGTCCATAAATTCGAGCGTGGTCGGAATAATCTTGTTGCCGATAATCGTCGAGACCGCCTTGGCTGCACCGTCGATCGAATCAAAGATCGTCAGCATGGTTTTCTTGGCGTCCGGAAACGGGAGGATCTTGAAGATTATCTTGGTAATGATCCCAAGAGTGCCTTCACTGCCGCAGAGCAGCCGCGTCATGTCGTAGCCGACCACCGCCTTGTAGGTCTCCCCGCCGGTGCGGATGATTTCGCCGGTCGGTAGCACCACCTCAAGCCCCATAACGAAGTCACGGGTGACACCGTATTTCACACAGCGCGGCCCCCCGGCGTTTTCGGCGACATTTCCACCCAGAGTTGAAAACTTGAGCGAGGCGGGATCGGGCGGATAAAAGAATCCAAGTTTTTCAACCGCTATCTGGAACTGCTCGGTCACAACGCCCGGCTCAACCTCGGCGATCAGGTTTTCGGTATCGATGCGCAGGATACGGTTCATGCGGGTTGTCACCACCACGACCCCCCCCCCTTTGGGAAGCGCACCGCCGGTGAAGCCACTGCCGGCGCCGCGCGGAAACACCGGGAAACCTTTGCTGTTGGCCAGCTTCAGAACGGCAGAAACCTCTTGGGCATTGGCCGGATGAACTACCGCATCCGGCAGAAATTCCATCTGGGTGGCGTCATAGCCGTAGCAGATCATATCCTGTCTGGAGGTTGCAATATTGTCCGGACCGACTATCGATGTCAGTTCATTGATCAGATGTGCTTCAAGCATTGGTGATCCTTTCGGAAAGATTCAACGTGTCAGAATACATGATATGGCGGCAACACTGCAAGGCAGTTTTGCTTTCAAGCAATTTCTATGTGTCGTGCTCTTGTGGAAGAACCGACTCTGCTGTATGATCTCGCCTGGCAGCATGTTGCTGAATGCTTAAGCTTGATCCCGGCAACACATTGTCACCATGGGAGGGAATAAACAGATGCTCCAACGTACACCCGAGACATCGCTTTCCGTAGTTATACCTGTCTACAATAGCGCTTCCATACTGCCGGAACTGCTTTGTCAGCTGACGGCGCTGCTTTCTTCAATTGCCGTTGACTTTGAAATAATCCTTGTTAACGACGGTAGCACGGATGATAGCTGGGAGGTCATTTGCTCCCTTGCCCGCAAGTATCCTAATATGCTGTCCGGCATTAACATGATGCGCAACTATGGCCAGCACAATGCACTGCTCTGTGGTATCAGGGCGGCGGGGAAAGAATTGATCATCACTATGGATGATGACCTTCAGCACCCTCCCGAGGAAATACAACTCCTGCTTGAAAAGCTGCGGGAAGGGTACGATGTCGTCTATGGCACACCACGTGAGGAGCAACATGGGATCTGGCGCGATCTTGCGTCGTATGTAACCAAGACTGCGCTTAAAGGGGCGATGGGGGCTGATACGGCGCGGAGGGCCAGCGCATTCAGGGCCTTCAGGTGCCAGGTTCGGGACGCCTTTGCCGATTATCGGAGTCCCTACGTCTGCATCGATGTGCTCTTGACCTGGGGGACTACCCGTTTTGCCTTTGTCTATGTCAGACATGATCCGCGCGCTGTTGGCAACTCGAACTATACCTTTAAAAAATTGCTTGTCCATGCCCTGACTATGATGACCGGCTTCAGTGTCATGCCACTCCAGGTTGCCAGTGTTATGGGTTTTGTTTTTGCTTTGTTTGGATGTTTAATACTAGGATACGTTGTTATTCGTTATCTATTGGAGGGGGGAAGTGCCCCTGGATTCCCGTTTCTTGCTTCAATTATTTCGATTTTCTCCGGTGCCCAGCTATTGGCTATCGGTATCATTGGGGAATATCTTGCAAGAATGCACTTCCGTATGATGGAACGTCCCTCCTATGTTGTGCAGCAGAACGCTTCATATCACAGCGAGGTGAAGAATGGCTGAAAACTGCCTGACATATCTTGAATATGAAACGCGAAATCTGGGCATGCCCAGTTATGACCTGACGCAGAATTTTATAGATAGTGCTGACAAGGGACGTCTTGCATGCGTGCTGGCTGAAAAAACAGCTCAATCGAACAAACTTTTTGTACAAGCCCGTGTCGTTCCGGAACAGTTCTCGGCGCTTACTGCCATTGAAGCCGCAGGATTTTCATTTGTAGAAACCACTGTCGATCCATACACGGTTTTGAGTAAAAATTCTGTTCTGCGAATTTTCCAAGAGAACCCTGGTTCCTTTGTTCCGAAGCGTATCAATTTCGATACGTTAGGGTTCAAAGACTTGGACCGAAATGATCAAGCCGCGTGCGAATCTGTAAAACGCATCGCGGCAGAATCATTTGTCAAAGACAGGTTTCATGTTGATCCACGCTGTCCGGAACATCTTGCGGATAAACGTTTTGTCTATTGGGTTGAGGATCTGCTGAAAGGGGACACACTATTTCAACTTCTACTCTACGATGATGATGTGATCGGATTCATGGCCAGCAAAGGGCAACATCTTATTTTAGCGGGGTTTTCCCGCAAGTATTCTGCGAGTGGCCTTGGTGACTATTTCTGGTTAAGCGTATTGGCCAATATGGCTTCCGAAAACCTCACCCAGGCGCATACGAGAATTTCGGTTAATAACATCCCGGTTCTAAACCTTTATGTCCGTCTTGGCTTCAAATTCAGGGATCCTGCCGCGATGTTTCATTATTGGAGTAACGATGTAACAAGTGGGCATAATATTTTACTGTGATAACGAGTACGGCCCGATGCCGCAGCTTGGAGAATATGATATTTACTGTTCATGACTATCAATTGTCGAGACGTCAACAACACTTTTTGAGAACATTTATTGTCGTTCCAGGGCATTTTCACCGCTAATAATACTGGAAAATTTGATTTTTTTTAGAAGGAAATACTTTTCGTAAAATTGGTACGATAGCGAAGATAATACGAAAGTTAACACTATAGATGCGCTATAAAATACAAGATTACTCACGACAAGATTGAGATGTACGTTCATTTTTTGATACGCAAAAAAAGTGAGAACTATTCCCAATGGATGAAACATATAGATTCCGTAAGAAACCTTACCGCCATATTCAAAAGCAGAATTGCTTAAAGTCAGTATTGTATCTTGGTTTAGTGCCAGATTGAAAATTATAACGCCAAACAGAATAGCATACGGCAGATGCCCCAATGCTTCTGGTATTAATTCAATATTCATAAGAATGATTGTAATTGCATAAACAAAAAACTGAATGAATTTATTCTGAATAATTGTGACGAACCGGTTTTTATGTAAAGCAAGGAAGGCAAACATCCCGCCAACGGCCATGCAATCAATTCTTGTTACAATAAAAAAATTCCTGTACATAACGAATTGTGATGACTTTCCTCCTGTTTTTTGTACCAGTGTTGCCAACACAATATTGAAAAACATATAAAAAATGACAATAAAGATCATTGCATATAGTGGCCTGCTAAAGTGCTTTACCAGCAGAGGCCATATCGCATAAAACTGTTCTTCAACTCCAATAGACCAAGCCTGAGAAACAAACAAAACCGGATACACGGTAATAAAGGCGACATTTGGAACAAAGAATATATACATTGCGAGTTTTTTATAATAATCAAATTGTAATATTGTGCCAAAATCTGAAACTATTATGGAACTAAAAAATGTTGGAATTATATAAAAAGCCAGAAATATTATCAGATAATAGAGCGGCCATATTCTCAGTACTCTTCGTATATAAAACTCTTTAAGGTTTATTGTTTTAAATTCTTTTTTTTCTTCCAGCAGCAGATATGTTATCAAAAAACCGCTAAGAACAAAAAACAGGGTGACTCCCAGACCTCCAATATTTTTGATAAAATTATTTGTATAGAATACTGACGGATGCCCACAATAAATTTTTATTTGCTCGACATGATGAACCATCACCATCATAGCAGCCATAAAACGGACACCGTTTAAATTCGGGAAATAAACTTTCTTCTTAATTGATGTAGACATGACATTACCTGTACTTGAAATAAGTGTAACTTTTACCACAAACGTGCCAAAAATAAAAAGATTCGTAACTATCACTTATAAATGTCCAATATTGCAAGAGTAAACATTCTCCGCCAAGGGTGGTGGTGGCAAAATCCAGGCCGTTTAAATCGGCATTTTTAAATGGAGCTAAAACATTTCCAAATGTCGTTTTGATACATGTGTAACAAATGAAAGGACATCGAATCATGAACATACCCTTCAACAAACCCCATCTGACCGGCCGTGAGCTCAGTTACATGGCTGAAGCGGTAGTCAATGGCCACATCTCGGGCGATGGGGGTTTTACCAAACGCTGTCAAACTATTCTTGAACAATCTCTGGGTGTTACGAATGCACTCCTGACCACCTCATGCACCCATGCCCTGGAAATGGCTGCGATGCTGTTGGATGTTAAGCCTGGAGATGAAGTAATAGTCCCATCTTTTACCTTCGTCTCCACCGTGAACGCCTTTGTCCTGCGAGGTGCCAGACCTGTATTCTGCGATATCCGGCCCGACACCCTCAATATAGACGAACGCCTCCTTCCGGACCTCATTAGCCCAAGGACACGGGTCATCGTCCCGGTTCACTACGGGGGAATTGGTTGCGAGATGGATACCATCATGGATCTGGCTGGGCGGCACGGGATTGCGGTTGTGGAGGATAATGCCCATGGTCTGTTTGGAAGATATCGCGGTAAACTGCTGGGTACGTTCGGCTCCATGGCGACCCAAAGCTTTCATGAAACCAAGAATCTACACTGCGGCGAGGGGGGGGCTTTGCTCATCAACGACCCGGCTCTCGTGGAGCGGGCCGAGATAATTCGTGAAAAAGGGACCAATCGCAGTCGCTTTTTTAGGGGTCAAGTAGATAAATACACCTGGGTTGACCTCGGTTCCAGCTACCTTCCGTCCGATCTGCTTGCAGCCTTTCTTTTGGCCCAGTTGGAGGCTGCAGAGAGCATACAAGGCCGACGTCGCGACATATGGGAATACTATGCGACACATCTTGCTGGTTGGGCTCAAGAACATGGCATTCTGCTCCCACATGTCCCTGAACATTGCGACCCGTCATGGCACCTCTTTTATTTGCTCATGCCCTCCCTTGATGATCGTCAGCGACTGATCAGCGGGCTCAAGGAACGGGGTATCCTCAGTGTATTCCATTATCAGTCGCTGCACGTCTCACCCATGGGCGAGCGTTTTGGAGGGCGGATCGGCGACTGTCCGGTAACCGAAAAGTTCAGCAGTCAATTGGTGCGCCTCCCCTTTTACAACGATCTTAATAAAGCTGACCTTGAACGGATTGTCGGTAGTATTCTGGAGCTGTATTAGTTCTTGTAACATTAAATGGAAAGTGCATAAGTGGTTTGATTTGCCAAGCGCATCAGGTAGAAAAGTGAATGGGCTATGAACAACAACATTGAGGTGCCAAAAGGCCGCCCATTTTGGAGGTTGTAAGATGCAATGTAACAGTCAACGATCGTCATGCTTTAGAAGAATCCCTTGGCAGTGCTGGCCGGTGCTGGTGATTATCTCCTTGTCATGGATGCCATATTTTCGGATCATGTTGCCACGCTTTTCCTTCGGGGACGAAGGTCTGGTTGCCCAAAACGCCTACCGCATCTACCAGGGTCAGGTACCCTTTAGGGACTTTTTTACCGCGTTAGTGCCTGGTTCCTATTACTGGTGGGCCTTCCTGTTTAAACTTTTCGGTCCTTCGTTCTTTACTCTGCGCCTGGGTGTCATATTTGTGTCAATAACACTGTTGGTGGCTTCATGGTTTGCGTTGGCCAGGTCTGGAGTGAAATCACTTCTTGTCTATATGGTTCCCGCCGCTTTTCTTGCCTTTTATGGCGGCCCCATCTGGTTTATAGCTAGCTACCACTGGTTGTCAGGTGTCTTGTGCATGGCGGCTTTTGCTCTGCTGCTCCCATCGGACGATGATGAAGCACCCTCTATGTCGGCATCAGCTATGGCCGGTGCTCTTTCGTCACTTGCGGTGTTCGTATTGCAGCATCGGGGGGGGCTCTGGGTTATCTGCGCCAGCCTGGTCTTTCTGCTGCTGCCACGTACACGCCGTTTACGACCATTTGTCGCGTACTGGTTCGGAATAGCGGCCTGCGCAGTCCCGGCAGCCGTCTATTTTTTATTGCAAGCCGGATGGAAGACTCTTTACTATGACCTGTTTATTTTCCCCTTGACGCGTTATAACAACCTTGAGGAGCATAGAGGCACCATTTCCAAACACTTAATAGAATTTTGGCAAACACTTGTATCGGCATGGCAGCACAGTTCACAGCCTCTCGGACTGCTCAGGCTTATAGCTTGGGGTTTAGGGTTTCTGGGCAATATCTTAGTTCATTTACTGCCGTTTTTAGGCTTGTATTTGCTGTGGAGGCTCTGGAAAACGAAGGCTTACAGCCGCTACCACATGGGGTGCCTGACAGCTTTTTTCATTTCCTCGTATCTCGCGACACTACATCGTCTTTCCTCCTCCACCCTTATTTTTGCTGCCTCGTCATCCGTTATCCTCGTGGCCCTGTCACTCGATGTGCTAAAGGTGCGCACTGGCTCCCTTAGGCCGCTGGGCGTGACATGGATATTGATCTTCTTCTCCATCGCGATGGCGTATTCCGCTTTGACTTTGGAATCACCAAAAATTTCAGTCAGTACCCCCGCCGGGGCTGTCCAGACTCTCTACGCTGGCGATGCAGTGACGATGCAGGGTGTCGCGTCGTTCGCCTCGGCAACATGGAAGGAGGGGGAAACCGCATTCTGTTATCCCTATGCGGCTATATTCTATTTCTTGTTTCGTCTTAATAACCCCTCGCCATATGATCTTCTCGTCTGGCCCATGAATTCTGAACAACAGTTTGAGCAGACAAGGAGCTTATTGCTGCAAAGCTCCTGCCGGTGGATCATCGTGAATACGGACAAGCCCCGGTTTCGCGATTCAATACCTTTGGAACACTACATATCAGAACAATATATAGTAAGTAAAACATTCAAATATGCCACCATTCTGGAGCGTCGTCCGTGACATTTGTTGCGTTATTTATGTGTGTCACTATTAAAGAACAGTATGGTCTTCGAACTTTATACTTAAAACAGCTATCTATTGAAATATTGGTATATTTCTGGCATTGTGTCCGCCGAAAGTGAGCCTGCTCTTTCGAGGCGAATACAGGGGGATGAAAGAGTGGCTGACAAACGTGATATAAGACGCATCAAAAAGCGCATAACACTCCGTTTCGGAATCGACGAAGCGATCAGGGTAGCGTTTACAGAAGATGTTTCCATGACCGGCATGTTTATTAAAACACCCAATATAGCCCTCCCAAACTCAAAAATTAAAATAGAATTTATTCTCCCGGAAGGCTCTAAGGTCGAGATTGAGGCTCGGGTTATGTGGGCAAAAAAAGTGCCGCAAAACCTTTTTCATCTAGTGAAAAAAAGCGGTATGGGGGTTCGTTTTCTGCGATTTCATTCCGGAGAGGATGCCTTTGATGACTTCTTTGAGAGTATCGCTACACCCACTTTTACCAAAAAGTAAGCAAGTCGTTTTTGAGTTGATCCGGATGTTTTGGCGTTAAGTTGCAGGAGATCACATCCATGTGCAGGAAAATATTCATAGGCGCAACCGGGCAGCACTGCGGAAAGACTACTATCAGTCTTTCTTTGATGCACCTGGCGCTAAAAAAGTATGGCCGGGTCGGATTTATGAAACCGCTCGGCCCCAAGTGGACAGAGTTTAATGGTGCTATTGTTGACAAAGATGCAGCTATGTTCGCAACTGTTTTTGGTGTTGAAGAGGATGTTTCGCTTATGTCGCCAGTGACATTGCCCCCAGGGACAACTAGACGTTATCTGGATGGGAAAATCGACATCTCCGTTCCTCGTAATGCCATCCGGTCAGCCTGCGCAGAGCTGGAAAAGAAATATGATTTTCTGATCATCGAAGGTGCCGGGCATGGGGGCGTCGGATCGGTCGTCGGCATCAACAATGCTAGGATTGCAACGGAGCTTGGGGCGCCGGTTCTCCTCGTCACGGGGGGCGGAATTGGTAATGTGATCGATGCTGTTGAACTCAATCTGGCGCTTTACCAGCGAGAAAAAGCCGATGTGCGCATCATTATGGCCAACAAGCTGGTTCCGGAAAAACGGAATAACACTCTGGGATATTTGCAGAAGGCATTTGCCGGCAGCGGGATGATGGTCACGAGTGCTTTTGATTATCTTCCCACTCTGGCAGACCCGACCCTGCTTCATGTTTCAGAGTTTCTCGGTCTTCCGCTTCACGGTGACTATTCTGAACGGAGCCGTCTTTGTCACAACATTCAACTGGGCGCTGCCTCTTCGCAGATCGTTATTGATCATCTTGAAGCATCAACATTGCTGATTGTGACCAGTTCGCGTGATGAACTGCTCGTTACAGCCTCGTCGCTGCATCATATCCCGGAGTTTAAGGCACGCCTGGCTGGACTGATTATTGCCGGACATGTGCCGGTTTCAGATATCACTCAGCGCATTATTGATGACAGCAACATTCCCTACATTCGCATCAAAGAGACAACATCAGAGATATTTTATCAACTACGTGAACATGTTTCAAAAATCGGCCCCGAGGATCGGGAAAAGATTGAGTTGATTAATTCAATCGCAGAGCGTCATATTGATTTTGAAGCGATAGATGCAATGCTGGATCTCGCATCATAAGTGCTAAAACGGCAAAAAGTTCTTGACCTTATACAGCTTTTGATATTTATAGAAAAATGTTAATCAATATCTCGGGGTTTTTATGATTGCAGTAACACGCTTGGATAAACAACTGATGTATCTGAATCCGGACCATATTATTTGTATCGAGGAGACTCCTGATACCGTAATTACCCTGTTTAACGGCAATCGCTATATTGTTTTTGACCGGGCTCATGCAATTATAAGCCGGATAGTGGCCTTCCGGGCCAGGATATCACGAAGGGCAGCAGGCCGTTCAGCCAAAAAGTATTTGGGGCGTATCAGATCCAGCCAATTTCATTGCGATAAAAACCAATCGGACGAAGCCTCTCCAGTCACACATGACAGACAGAACCACACTCCATTTCACAGCAGGGATTATTAACATATGGATTTAGCTACCATTATAGGTTTGGCAATTGCTTTCGGCGCCGTTTTCGGTGGGGCAGCTATCGAAGGTGTCCACATAAAGTCCCTTATACAGCCCACAGCGGCGTTGATTGTTTTGGGCGGCACATTTGGCGCTACTTTTGTCTGTTTTCCGCTGCCTGCGATAATAAATGCACTGAAATGTGTTAAGGTTGCGTTTTTACCTACAAAAGTTGATCATGAGCAGGTTGTAAAAGACATTATAAATTATGCCACCAAAGCTAGGCGCAATGGCTTGATTTCGCTGGAGCAGGAAGCCCAGTCGGCTCACGACCCGTTCATCAAAAAGGGGATATCACTGGTTGTTGACGGTATTGATCCGCAGAAACTGCGAGAAACACTTGAAGCTGATATTATGGCTTACGAAGATCACACCAAACATTCGGCTGAGTTTTATGAGGCGGCTGGTGGATTCGCTCCGACAATTGGTATTATTGGCGCTGTTCTTGGCCTTATCCATGTTATGGGCAATCTGTCCGACACTTCCAAGCTCGGAGGTGGTATCGCTGTTGCGTTCGTTGCAACGATCTATGGTCTTATGATCGCCAATATTATATGCCTTCCGATCGGAACCAAGATTAAGATACGGATGAAAGAGGAAATATTACGGCGGGTTATGATTCTTGAGGGGTTGATCGCCATTCAGAACGGCGAAAACCCGCATTTCATTGAACAGAAATTGATGGCTTACGTAGGCGGCCACTAAGCAGCTATGGCACTTAAAAAAGAACCGGAAAAGCATGTTAACCACGAGCGCTGGCTCGTTTCATACGCCGACTTCATTACGTTGTTGTTTGCTGTTTTCGTAGTTCTGTATGCTATGGGACAGAGTGACAAGAAAAAAGTCGAAGAGGTCATGCAGTCCATTCAGTCCTCCTTCGGCATGGCGACAGCCGGTGCAACTGCCCCTAAAATCAATGTAATTGCCTCGCAGACAATCACAGTGATTCCTTCGCTCAAGCCGGAAGTAAAAGTAAATCCGATGGGGCGGACGCGGAGCGGGCAGGGAAAGGCACGGGCGGAAGAGAAGGATTTTCGCCAGATAAAGTCAGCGGTTGAGGCGTATCTCATTAAGCAGGGTGCGCAAAACAAGGTCACACTGGAAATAACCCGTCGAGGCTTGATCGTCAGTCTCAAGGAAGCCGGTTTTTTCAACTCTGGTCAGGCAAACATTAAGCCTGAGGCGTATGACCTGATCAACACTATTGCTGAAGTGATGACCCAGTACAACAATCCGCTTCGGCTTGAAGGTCATACCGACAACGTCCCCATCAGTACAGCACAGTTCCCATCAAACTGGGAGTTGTCAACGGCCCGCGCAACAAATGGCCTGAAGTATCTGCTGAAAAACTTTGATGTTGATGCCGACAAGATCTCGGCAACCGGCTATGCCGAATTCAGGCCGATTGCAGAAAATGACACCCCGGAAGGACGTGGCAAGAACCGGCGTGTCGATCTCGTAATGCTGTCGGGAGAGGCCGAAAAAGGCGAACCCTGATCAACCTCAGTGCTCTTGCAAGCCCCAACCTCACATCTGCTTTCGACTAAAAATGTATACGGCGGCATCCAGTTCCGGAGGGAGTACGAGGCTGCTCAGCCTCGTGTCTTCTTGAAGATCAAACTCTGTCTGAGTGAGATATTCATCCCAATTCCCTGCGGCAAACCGGTGGCGACTGCCGATAACGATATACAGCTGTACACTCCTGGTTCTGAAAACCTGCCGCTCAAAGGAATTACCGGCTGGCGGCCACGAACAGAGCACCACTTCCGGGGAATATTCTAGTAATGCTTCTTTGGCACCCTGCTTGGTTACGAAGGCGGGATAGTCCACCTCGTGTTTCCAACTATAATCATCGCACGCCGTTATCTTGGCCCCTCTGTCTGTCATAAAACGTGTCAATGTTCCATCTCCGGCGGCGATCTCTAAACAGGTTCGTGAATCTATCAACTCAGCCAGTTTATCGACCAGCTGCCGTGAATAAAAACAATAAATGCCCTTCGGCTGGACAAGCGGCATGAGCAGCCTTCTCTGCCAGATCAGCGGCCAAAGCAGGCGAAACCAGAACAGTGAAACAGGCTTTCGCAGGAGCCCGTCGGCAAACAGTAGTTTTTGGGCAAGGTAGCCGTTCAGCAGGTTAAAGCGTACCTTCCCCTTCTTAATGCCGGTAGCCTCCGAAATCAAATGCTGCTTAATTGCCAGATGGGCCATGCGAGTGCAGACAGACTGCTGTGCCAATGCAGCTGCAATCTTTATATCGCCACGACTGCGACGATACTTTTTTTCTAAGATCCGGTCTGCCTGTGCCATTCGTTCGAGATATCCCGGAAGCCCACGAGCAGAGCTGCCGGCAAGGATTTCAGCAATTTCACGGCGGACTGTTTCTCGCAATTCTGGAAATGCTGTGCCGAGTTCGATCAGTGAAGGTTTTGACTGCAGCCATTTCAGCACTTCATCAGTATGTGTATTTTCCATTTCAGTACCTAACCCGGATATGTCGGATAAACATGCTTGTTTATGCCAAATGACTTATTCTGTCATGCTGCGATGATACACTCCGTTTATACGATTACATGCGGAGGTATCAATGGAAGCGATCATGATAGCAGGAGTTGCGGTAGTGGCGGTAGTGGCTGTAGGCGGATGGTATTCAGCTCTTGATTTGTTCGCAGACATGGGAATCCGATTCAGGAAACGGCGTGGGAGTGACGTAAAGAGCGGCAATTTTTCCTGCTCATGTCTTATCCTTGCTCAGCAAAGGGTCAAGCAGATGGCGGGGATGAACATTTGAAAGGGCTTTCAGCAGGCTGCTCTTTACATGCGGGATATCTGCCTGCAAATCTTTAAGTAACCGTTTCATCCGTTTGCGTTGCATGTCGGCTGTGCCGCAGACCGGACAACAACAGCAGACCACCGGCAGCTCTGCTTGACGGGAAAATGTGATGATATCTTCCTCGGCAAGATATACCATCGGCCTGATTACGGTAATTATGCCGTTGTCGGCCAGCATGGATGCGGACATCGACTTGAGCGAACCGACGAAGAACTGGTTCAGCAGCAGGGTCTCGATAAAATCATCCTGATGATGCCCGAGCGCCAGTTTATTGCATCCCAACGCCTGTGCCGCTTCGTAGAGGGCTCCCCGTTTCAGGCGAGAGCAGATTGAGCAGTAGGAAGAACCGGGGCGTCGTTTTTCCTTGATAATGGCATAGTGCTCACTCGGCACCATCTTGTAGCTGAAATCATGCTTCCGAAAGAATTCTTCGATAACATCGGTACGGTAGCCGGGGTAGCCGGAGTCAATATTTACCGCGACCAGTTCAAATTCAACCGGTGCCCGCCTGCGCAGATCCTCCAGCAGTAGAAGCAGAGTGTAGGAATCCTTGCCGCCCGAAACGGCCACCGCAATTCGATCACCCTGTTCGATCAACCCAAAGTCGGCGATAGCTTTGCCGACGCCGTGCTTCAGCTTTATGAACAGCCGGTTGTCACGGAATTCCGCTGACGGTTTTTTCTTTTCTGAGCTGCTCACAGTTTTATACCCGCTCAAGGAAATTCCGCACTAACGGGGCAAAGGTTTCATGTTCCAACAGAAAAGAGTCGTGGCCGTATGCCGATTTAATCAAATGATATTCGGCTTTTTTTCCAAGCTCTTTGAGGCAGGTTACCATTTCTTCAGTCTGATAGGGGGGGTAGAGCCAGTCAGAGCTGAACGCGTAGAACTGAATCGGCGCCTGTACCGGGCTGAAAGCCTCTGCCATCGATTCACACCCCCAGGCTACATCGTAGAGATCCAGTGACTTGGCAAGATAGAGGAAAGAGTTTGCGTCGAAGCGGTCTACAAAATTGTATCCGTTGTAATTCAGGTAGCGCTCGACCTCGAACTGGCCGAAAAAGTCGAATTGGCCGTCCTTGGCAGAAAACCTTCGACCAAATTTGGCGTTCATCGATTCATCAGAGAGAAAGGTAATGTGACCGATGCCTCGGGCAAGAGCAAGTCCGTCCTTGGGATTGTGCTTGTATTCGCCCTTGCGCCATGTTGGATCGTTGAAAATCGCCCAGCGTGCTACGGCGTTGAGCGAAATAGCTTGCGGCGAAGGGCGCGGAGTTGTGGCCAGGACGATAGCAGATGCGATAGCGGCAGGATACTGTGTTGCCCATTCCAGAGCCTGCATGCCGCCCATGCTCCCACCCATGACCGTCAGCAAACGCTCAATGCCGAGGGCGTCAATCAGTAGTTTCTGGGCGCGAACCATGTCACGAATGGTGACTACAGGGAAGGCCAGGTTATAGCGTTTGCCTGTTTTGGGATTGATCGAGGCGGGCCCGGTAGAACCAAAGCAGGAGCCGATGACATTCGAGCAGATGACAAAATAGCGGTCCGTGTCGAGCAGCCGCCCGGGGCCGACAATGGCATCCCACCAGCCCGGCTTTGTTTCCGACTCATTCCGTTTTCCAGCCAGATGTGCATCGCCGGTCCAGGCATGCTCGACAAGAATAGCGTTGGTTTTCAGTTCGTTCAGCGTGCCGTAAGTTTCGTACGCAAGTGTAATCGGAGCGAGTATTCGCCCACTGTCCAGGCGAATGCCGGATTCAAAGGTTTGGGATTGTTCCGCGATGTAGACTTCTGACATAAAAAACCCTTCGCATCTAATCGATGAAAAGGGGCTGATAGCAGCACAGCACACCTCTCATCTTTGCCTTTCGGCAGGATTTAGCACCTGGCGTCTATGTGACCGGTTGCTGTGGCTTCGCAGGGCCTTATCCCTCCACCACTCTCGATAAGCAGGTTGTTTTGAGACGATACGAAATATCGCCGTATTTTGTCAATAATAACCTTGAGTATTGGGTAACCGTGGTCTCCTTACATCTCCATGATCACCGGCAGGATAACCGGCCTGCGCTCGATGGTCTTCTTGCAGAAGCGGCGCAACGCCTGACGGACGGCGGTCTTGACCTCGTCGGCGTCACAGCGCATTTCAACGTTGATCTCCTCCAGCGCAAACGCTACAACCTTGCGGGCATCTTCCAGATACTCCTGGCTTTCGTCCTCGAAGACAAAGCCGCGTGAGACGAGGTCCGGGCCGTAAATAATGGCTCCCGTAGTCATGTTCAGTCCGATGATGACTACGATCATACCATCCTCTGAAAGATGTTTGCGGTCTCTCAGCACTATTCTGCCGACATCGCCCACCCCTTTGCCATCTACGAAGACTCTGCCGGACTCAATACGCTCTATAATCGTGGCGGTACCGGAATAAAAGGAGACCACTTCGCCATTGGTCGCCAGGAGACAGCGTTCCTCAGGGATGCCTACTGTGCGGGCCAGCTGGATATGTTTGACCAGGTGGCGATACTCGCCGTGGATCGGAATGAAAAAGCGTGGCTGCACGGTGTTGAGCATCAGCTTGAGCTCTTCCTGGCTGGCGTGTCCGGAAACATGTACCTCGGACACCTTTTCATGGAATACTTCGGCTCCGCGACGGTAGAGGTGGTTGATCAGCTCCGAAATGGTACGTTCATTTCCCGGAATGACACGCGACGAGAGGATGACGGTATCGCCCTTTTCCAGCTTGATCTGTTTATGGTCATCCATGGCGATGCGGGTCAGGGCGCTCATAGGCTCTCCCTGGCTGCCGGTTGAAATGATGCAGACCTGCTCAGGCGGGAGGTGCGGGAGTTCTCGCAGATCCATCAACTGCTCGTCGGCGATGGTCAGATAGCCGAAATCACGGGCAATCTGCACGTTTTTGACCATCGAGCGACCATTCAACAGAATTTTACGGCCGCAGCGCGCCGCAACATCGGCGACCTGCTGGACACGGTGGATGCTGCTGGAGAATGCGGCCACGATAATCCGGCCGCTGCATTTCGGGAATATGTCACCGAACGCTTCGCCTACATATTTTTCGGAGAGGGTGTACCCTTCACGCTCCACATTAGTTGAATCCGATAACAGAGCCAGAACTCCGGCTTCGCCGTAACGAGACAAGGATGCCAGGTCGGTCAGTTGGCCGTCAACCGGGGTGTGATCGATTTTGAAATCGCCGGTATGTATGACCACTCCTTCCGGAGAGGTTATAGCCAGAGCACAGCCGTCAACGATTGAGTGGGCCACACGCAGAAACTCGACCTGGAAACTCCCGATGATCACGGTTTCACGGGGTATGACCGTTACCAGTTCGACCGCTCCGTCCAGCTTATACTCCTCAAGTTTGGCGGAAACCAGACCGAGCGTCAGGGCAGTGCCGTAAACCGGGACATTCAACTCCTGCAGTACGAAGGGGAGGGCACCGATGTGATCTTCGTGCCCGTGAGTCAGGCAGATTGCACGAACATTGTCGGCTCTTTCACGAAGCCAGCTGATATCAGGGATTACGTAGTCTATTCCGAACATGTCTGGGGAGGGGAACATCAGGCCGCAATCGACGATCATTATATCGTCGCCATACTGGTAGGCCATCATGTTCATGCCGATCTCGCCTAAACCGCCGAGCGCTACAATCTGCAGTGCCGAGTGTGATTCTACTTCTTCCATTATGTCATCTTTCATGTTGCTGAGGTATCAGTGAAGTAATTTTTTTATCGCATTTATTGATCCAGCTTTTGCCGGGAGTTACAAGCCAGTGATCGGCGTAGAAGGAACTGCGCAAAGAGCGGTATGCGATAAGGGCGCGGTTGACATCCCCAATGCGTTCATTGGATTCGCCAATGTTCCATAACTTTTTGGCCGCATTTTCGATTGTGGGATGGTAAGGAATATACATATGCAGAGCAGACTCGAATCCTGCAACAGCGCCTGCAAAATCTCCTTTACGAAGCGCCTCTTCACCGCGGTTGAATTGACTGTTCATTCGCCACCATGTGCTCGCAAATAACAACAGGATGCTGATTATGATTATAATAAAACTGTTTGCTATAATGCTTTTGATCTGTTCGTTCATCTGATCACCTAGGATAAGTGCGTTAATGAAGATATTTTCTGCGAGAAAATCGCAAACAATAACTTCTAACTTACTAAAAAAAACCGGGGGTAAAGGTCAACAGGACACCCATAGCAAAGACTATGACTCCGCATAGAACTACGAATGCCGCACCTATGTCAAAAGGGCTTTTCAGGCGGTGAGCAGCCGGCAATCCCCAGGCCATACCAGCCAAGCCTGCGATAATCAGCAGTATATACTGATAGCCGATGCTCATTTAATGCTCCAGTGCAGAATCGATCTGCATCCGTACTTTTTCCATCAACCAGGTATCGGCCTCGCTCCGGCGGAGTTCGGACGGTACAATAATCGGGGGATGCAGGGTAATATGAATATCGCCGCTGTACAGCTTGATCTGGCCGGCCGGATTAATTCTGCCGCTGCCGTTGATGGTGACCGGAATAACCGGTACGTCCGCCTTGCGTGCCAGAATGAATCCTCCCCGCTTGAACGGCAGCAGGTTGCCGTCCTGGGTGCGGGTTCCTTCGGGAAACAGGACGACGCTTTTCCCTTGATGAATAGTAGCAGCAGCTTCGTCGAGACTCTGCAATGCCTTACGGCCATCGCCTCGGTCAAGGGGTATATAACCGCCACGGCGCATAGAGTGGCCGAACACAGGAATCTCGAAGAGCTCCTTCTTGGCGATCCAGTGAAACTGGCGTGGCATGGCAGCCAGAAGCGATAAAATATCGAAGTTGCTCTGGTGGTTGCTCATGAAGATAACCGGGCCATCCGGAAGATGCTCTGTTCCGGACAGCGTTACATTGATGCCATTCAGCGCAAGCCCAAGGCGTCCCCAAAGACGCGCGTGCCAAGCATAGACGATGCCGCTTGTATCAAACAAAGTCAGGATGATGGCGTTGACTGAAAGCAAAAATGTCAGCGGAATAAAAGCTGCAAGAAAAAGGTATGCGCGAAACATCCACAAGCTCCTGCTCCTGATAACAGGATAAGCGCGTTAATGAAGTCATTTACTGCATAGGCAGAAACAACTTCTGCTTTGCAAATATAAAGTCAGACAAATTACAGTGTTATGGCATGTGAGTCAAACTAAATCTGGGAGAAATGTGGCAGGTAGAGGCTAGCTCCGGTTAATCGGGATAAGTGTGTCAGCGAAGTTATTCTCAGTAAAATTACGCAGATAATATGTTCTAACTTACTAATCAAAGGATGTACGCAATCGTTTTTTATCAGATGTTATCCTTTTGTCGGTGAGACGTGCTTCTTTGGTTCGCTTCGGCACTCGGGTAGAGATCCGCTTCTTGGTCTTACGTTCGCGCCGCTCCAGTGCGACTCGCAAACGCTCCATTGCGACCTCGCGGTTTTGAAACTGGCTGCGATTTTCCGAGGCCTGAGCAACGATCCCGGTCGGCAGATGGCGGATGCGCACGGCCGAATCGGTCGTGTTGCGATGCTGCCCCCCAGGCCCGGAGCCTCGGTAGAATTCGACCTTTATATCTGCCTCCTTGATTTCAATAGCCATTTCAACCTCTCTCGTCTCTTGGTAACTTTATCTGGTATGTGATTACAGGTAAACACGATTTTTAGTGTTTTTCACCGGCTTTTGGCATATGAAACGGTAATCCGGGGAACGGTTTGTCGGCCTGAGCGGTCACCGGATCAGTCTGGATATCGTGGCCGGTTTCATTGATGTCGGATGTCTGGTTATAGCATCAAATTGTTTTCAAATAAACGCAGCAGCAACTACAGCCCATCCGCTCAAATTGAGTAGATAACGACCATTCTTTCTGGTATAAGTTCATAGCTAATGTCAAAGACTATATCATAGTCGAGCGTATTTACTGGGATGGTGAGTTTGCTTTTTGAAATCCGGCTTCCCGATTCGGAAGCGCTTCCGGAGAATTGCCGCTATCGGATTTAGCCCGGACCAGGTTCTAATCAAATATCCACAATCGGAGTATAAATCATGAAACTATTCGCTGTTGGTTTGCTGTTTGTTGCCGGTACAATGCTCGGCTGTGCCCAGAATTATTACAATATCCCGGCCGAAAACTTCGCCGAAAAAGTAAAGGTGCTAGGAGTCGCACCAATATTTATCGATACCGATTCCGACATAAACTATCCTCAAAAAGAGCTTCTGCTCCCGCTCATTTCCGATCTTAACCGAAAATACGAACCGTTGTTTGTTCGCAAATTACAAAGCACCGGCAACTTTTATGCGGTCACTTTGCAGGCTGAAGAACCTCAACAGCTTTTCAGTTCACTCATGTCCAGGCGTGAAAAACGGAATGATGCCGATATTCAGTACAACAAATATTTTTGGAAGAATAATGAGATAAACGCCTATATAAAGAAAAACAGGCTGGATGCAGTCATGGTCATTGTCGTAAGTGGTCTATCCAGAAACAGTAAACTCTACTCCAGTAATCTGATGACCTCACTTGAAACCAACTTTAACTTTTTGACGATGACAGCCCAGATAATCGGGCCAGACGGAACCGTTCTTTGGGAATATCCAAATTTTCGCGGACGACTTCTGACCTATTACCCACTGGTCAACCTTCAGTATCCTGATTTCAGCGAATCCGAGGCGAATCTGTCCCGGAAAACGGAGGTGCGCTTCAAGTCACTTGACGGCATCCGTCGGACTCTGGAACAGAAAAAGAGTGACTTCCTGCTCCGTGAAACCCAGGAGCCGGAAGTTTACGGAAGATTGTTTGATGATATGACTTCGCTGATCAAGCATGATGTTGACAAACAGGCAAAGGGGGCTGCAACTGCAGATGGTAAAGTGCCGTCACTTCAGGAAAAAACTGCGCCGACTGAATCCGCTCCAGCGGCGAAACAGGCTCCAAAACAGGCGCCGGCATCAAAAAGCGCTGTTGAGGCGCCAGTCCTCGTTACGCCGACACCGAACGTAAAAGTTCCGGATACTGAGAGTGCTCGATAGCCTTTTGTTTTGACATGAGAACCGGATTTTGCGACAATCTACTGTTTGCTGAAATCCCGGCTCTCCTAACTAGAGTTAGGCCGCTATTTAAATTAAAAGGATACATGACACTTTCACCCAGCGACATAGCACTCCCCCGTGGCATAAGTGATTTCCTTCCGGAGGCGGCCGCAAAAATCGGCTTTATTGAAGCTCGTCTGCTGCGCGTATTTGAGCTATGGGGTTTCCGGCGCATTATTACTCCCAGACTTGAGTATGAAGATGTGCTAGCTACCGGTATGGGCGATGAACTCAAAGGCAGAACCTATCGTTTTGATGATCGTCAGTCGGGCAGACTTCTTGCTTTGCCACCCGACATAACTCCGCAGTTGGCTCGTATTGCCGCCACCCGCATGACCGCTCTGCCTCTTCCGCACCGCATCAGCTACAGTGAACGGGTGTTGCGCCAGACTGAGATTCAGGCCGGACGCAGTCGTGAAATATTTCAGACCGGAGTAGAGCTCATCGGTTTGGACTCCCCTGAGGCTGATGCCGAGATGATCGTCATGGCGATTGAAGCGATGCAGGTATTGGGGCTGGATAATTTCACCATCGATCTCGGACAGGTCGAATTCTGCCAGGGGGTGTTCCAGGCTTCCGGTCTGAGCGACGAACCGCTTCAGTTGCTGCGTGAAGCAGTGTCTCGAAAGGACAGCTCGGCCGTGGCATCCCTGCTTAACGAGCATACGGTATCCCCTGACTCTGCCAGAGAATTAAGCGCACTGCCGCGCCTGTTCGGGGGCCGGGACGTGCTGAAAAAGGCGAAAGAAATTGTTTCCAATCCCCGCTCGCTTGCCGCTCTTGAAAATTTACAGCAGGTGCTGGAAATTCTGGATATTCATGGCGTTGCCGAGTTCCTTTCCATCGATCTGGGAGAAACACGAGGGCTTGATTACCACTCCGGCATCACCTTCGAAGGTTTCGTCACCGGTTTCGGTGAACCCGTTTGCAGTGGTGGACGTTACGACAATCTGACCGGACGGTACGGCTTCGATGCGCCTGCTACCGGATTTACTTTCAATCTGCTCAACCTGCTGCAGACGGTTGAGCGTCGCCCTGAACTGCAGGGATGCGCCGCCACTGATTTTCTGCTGTTCAACACATGCAGCGACCGACGGAACGTCTTGCAGGTTGCCCGCCAGCTCCGTTCCCAGGGGTATACCACCGCCCGTGACATCATTCGTCGCGACTATGCCCAATCTCTGGAATATGCAAAAAAAATGAATATCCGCTGCATGCTTGTGATCGGCGAAGAGCCCGAGCCGTACCGAGCCGTCCGCAGCCTTGATGGATGTATTATCTCGATCCAGAGTGGTAGGATTGCTCAACCGGGACTTATGAACTATATTGAAAAGAGCCAGGGAGAAAACTGAAAATGGCAAACGTAGTCGTTGTAGGAGCCCAGTGGGGCGATGAGGGTAAAGGTAAGGTCGTCGATATTTACACAGAATATGCTGACGATGTGGTTCGTTATCAGGGGGGCAACAACGCCGGGCATACCCTGGTGGTCGGTAACGAGAAAGTCGTACTGCACCTGATCCCTTCCGGCATTCTGCATGAAGGAAAGCGTTGTATTATCGGTAATGGCGTCGTTCTCGACCCTGAAGTTTTCATCAAGGAGATTACCAAGCTGAAGGAATCCGGCCGGATCAAGGATGATGCCTGTTTGCTGCTGTCCGAATCAATGCATATCATCATGCCGTACCACAAACGGATTGATATTGCGCGAGAAGCAAAAAGCGGCGACAAGAAGATCGGCACGACCGGTCGTGGTATCGGCCCCTGCTACGAGGACAAAATCGGCCGTCGTGGCATCCGCCTGATGGATCTGATCGATGCCGATACGTTTGCCCGCAAACTGAAAGAGTTTCTGGTAGAAAAAAACTTCCTGCTTGAAAATTTTCTTGGTGAGCCACCCTGCAACTATGACGAGATATTCGCCGAGTACCAGGGGTATGCCGATGTTCTGCGCCGTTACGTCGCCGACACGGCACTGATCCTCAATAAGGATCTCAAGGCCGGGAAGAAGGCGCTTTTTGAAGGGGCACAAGGGACGCTGCTTGATATTGACCATGGCACCTATCCCTTTGTCACCTCTTCATCGACCTGTTCCGGCGGCGCAGCTACCGGATCCGGTGTCAGCCCGCGTGAAATACATGAGATCATCGGTATATCGAAAGCATACGTGACCCGTGTCGGCAGCGGCCCTTTCCCCACCGAACTGAATGATGATGTCGGTGAGGAGCTCCGCAGGATTGGCGGCGAGTTCGGTGCGACAACCGGTCGCCCGAGGCGCTGCGGCTGGTTTGATGCTATGGTTATCCGCTATGCTGTCCGGGTGAACGGCCTGACCGGTATCGCCCTGACAAAACTCGATGTACTGTCTGAATTCGACACCATCAAAGTCTGCACCGGCTATACGTGTGACGGGAAAGTTCTCGAGACCCTGCCTGCACAGCTGGAGCTGTTTGAAAAGTGTCAGCCGGTCTACGAAGAACTTCCCGGCTGGAAACAGGATATTACCGCTGTCCGCACCTTTGAAGAGCTGCCGGCAACAGCCAAGTCGTACGTAAAGCGCCTGGAAGAGTTGGCCGGCTGTCCGATAGTGCTGGTATCGGTCGGGCCCCGACGTGATCAGACGATTACCCTCAGGAACCCATTCGCCTGATATTCTGAGTATCACATCGTAGACAATGAAAGGCTGGCATATTGCCGGCCTTTCTGCATTCATATTAAGGAAACACGAAGTGTGCCGGTTTGCCCGGACGACAAATATGCCGCAGCAGGCATTTTCGGATCTCTTTTGTCACTCACCTTTTGCATTGTACTATGATATATGTACCATCCGGAATGAGCCTGGATTTTGCCGGTTTTGATTCACCATGTTTGCGATTGAAATTTGTATGCTGATATTTACTTGAATCAGGAGTTAGTCATGTCATTTGAAGCGATTCTGAAGGATCTGGTGGATCAGGTGCCACAGGCAATCGGAGCAATTCTGGTGGACTGGGAAGGTGAAGCGGTCATGGAACACTGCCATTGTGATCCTTATGATATTCGCTTCATTGCCGCTCATAAGGGCATTATCCTGGCGCGACTCAAGGATATGCAAAGTTCCGCACAAATAGGCGAGGTCGAGGACGTTGTTGTTACCTCCAACTTAGGTCATCTGATCATCGGCTGCATCAATCAGGATTATTCGCTTGTCATGTACCTTGAACGCAGTTGCACAGTGGTGCTGGCGTTGCACTATTTACGTCTGGCAATCATTGAGCTGAGAAAGGAAATCTGATGGGACTACAAGAGAATAAAGGTTTTTTCCGGGGTCTGATCGACAAAATATCCGGTACGGAATCTACATCTACAGACATCCCTCAAACATCACCGGAAGCATCTGTGCAGGAATCAGCTCTGTACCAGGAGCCAATTGTACAGGAAACGGCAACTAAACCCGGTTTTTTCGAACGGCTGAAGTCTGGCCTGAAGAAGACCAGAGATGGTCTGGTGGGGCGCATTGATGCGTTGGTGCTGGGTAAAAAGGCAATCGATGCTGATGCTCTGGAAGAGTTGGAAGAAATACTTATCACCTCGGATATCGGCGTCAAGACGACCGTTGAGTTGATCCGCACTTTGGAACAGCGTCTGGGGCGTAACGAACTGAAGGATGGCGAGGCATTGCGGGCGGCACTGAAAGAAGAGATTCTCTCTCGGCTGATCGCTCATCATCATCCGCTTGATATCGGCAGCCAGAAGCTGTTTGTGTTGCTGGTGATCGGCGTCAACGGCGTTGGTAAAACCACGACCATTGGCAAGTTGGCCTCGCGTTTCTCCGCTTCAGGCAGCAAAGTGCTGCTGGCAGCGGCCGATACCTTCCGGGCCGCCGCAGCCGAACAGTTGATCGTCTGGGGATCTCGCTCCGGTGTGGATGTAATTCGACATAAAGAAGGAGCCGACCCGTCAGCGGTTGTCTTTGATGCATGTAAGGCTGCAGTAGCGCGTGATGTTGATGTACTGATCATAGATACAGCCGGTCGTCTGCATACCAAAGTTAATCTGATGGAGGAAATGAAGAAGATCCGCCGTGTGATCGACCGAGAAATTCCCGGCGCTCCGCATGAGACCTTGTTGGTTCTGGATGCCGCAACCGGTCAGAATGCACTTTCCCAGGCCCGACTCTTCAAAGAAGCCGCCGGTGTTACCGGATTGGCCCTTACAAAGCTGGACGGTACTGCCAAAGGCGGGATTGTGGTAGCGGTCAGTCATGAATTTGCCCTGCCGGTCCGTTTTATTGGTGTCGGTGAATCAATTGAAGATCTGCGGGACTTTGATCCTCAGGAGTTCACGGATGCCCTTTTTCAAGCCTGAAAAAACAAGGCGAGTAAAGGGTAAGAACGTCACGGATCTCTGCTATTTCAATCAATTAGGGCTTGACTTTGTGTCTGCCCCTTCGTATAGTGATCACCCTCGAAAGGAAACGGAACCTATGAACCAAGAACTGATAGAAGTACTTGAAAAGAAAATCGGCGACATCGTCGAGAAGTATAGCGCTCTGAAAGAAGAAAATGCGCGTCTGAATGATGAAATACAGCGGCTATCAAGCGACCGTGAGGGCTTCAAGTCCCGTGTAGATGCCATCCTTGGCAAGCTGGACGGAATTTAACCAGTGCCCGTGGTCATTGTATGAAAACAAGCCATGCAGTGACAGTTCTGGGTCGTGAACTTTCAGTTCGGAGTTCTGCTCCCGAGGCAAAGGTTAAGGCGGTCGAAGCCTTCGTAAATGGGAAGCTTCAAGATATCGGCAGCGCTCTAAAAAGTGGTGATGCTCAATTGGTACTGACGCTGGCTCTGCTGAATACTTCTGAAGAGTTGATTGAGCTTCGCTCCCGGCGAGAGCAGGATGCCGGCATCGATAACAGAATCAGTTCTATGATCGCAGCGCTGGAAACGGTTTGAATTTACATGGTCTCTCAGGGAGACTTGATCATATATTCGCATAATTTTACTGCTGACCGGGTTCGTCAAACGTTGTGGCTAAAGCGTCTGATTAAAATATGTGTAACGCCCGTTGAATATATCCTCACTGAAAGGAAAAAACGCTTCTGAGTAGCATAACCGTAATCATCACATTTACCTGACGGTACTCAAGCCTTTTTCTCCTCTTCAGCCTCCCTGGTCGACCGTCCCGATTCTTTTCGGGGCCAATCCTCACATGCCGTATTGAAAGAATTCGTATGCCCAAGCGTTCGCTCCGTTCGCAGTTGCTGGCACAGCGCCGTGCACTCAGCCATGATTCATGGTACGCATCCAGTTGCGCTGCCCAGTTCAACCTGCTCTCGCTTGATGAGTATGTCCGGGCCGAGTGCCTGGCGCTATATGCTCCAGCACACAACGAGACTGATACGGGGCTGATTCTGGCCGATGCGTTTAAGGCCGGGAAGCGTGTGCTGTACCCGGCTGTATGCGGCCATCAGATGGTTTTTCGCCGAGTTGAGGCTGTCGAGGAGTTAAGGGAAGGTGCTTTTGGTATCCTGGAACCGTGTCCGACCGGGGTTGATCACCATGCTGACGAAGCTGATCTGATCGTCGTCCCTGGAGTCGCTTTCGACCTGTCAGGTCACCGGATCGGCTATGGCAAAGGATTCTATGACCGTTTTTTGCAGCACCCCGGTCGTAAAGCCCACCTGGTCGGTCTCTGTCATGACTTCCAGCTTGTTGAAAGTCATGTCCCGGCAGATGCTCACGATATTCCTATGGAGATCGTGGTTACGGATACACGAATAGTCCGTATAAAGAAGTAACCGGAGTTCGCCAGGCGGCCCGGATTCATATACAGGAGGTTGATATAGTATGGAAATGATTATTAGTGTTGTTATCATTCTGATTGTCGCTGCCGGAGCTTATTTTGCCGGCAACAAGCTCAACAAGAAGGATTCGGGATCGATTCTTAAGCAGGCCGAAGAGCTGGCAGGCAAGGTGCTCGACGATGCCCGCCGCGAAGCTGATACCATCACCAAGGAGGCGCAGCTCAAGGCGAAGGATTTAGCGATTCAGGCGAAGGAAGAGCATGAGCGCAAAACGAACGAAAAAAGCAAGGATCTGCAGATCCTTGAAAAACGGCTGACTCAGAAGGAAGAAAATCTCGATAAGAAGGCTGGCCTGATTGACCAGAAAGAGATGGATGTCCTGAAGAAGGAGCAGGTTGTCTCTCAAAAAGAGCAAGCGCTCGACCTTAGGGATGCAGAGTTGAAAAAAGCGACAGACGTCCAAATCGCCAGACTGGAGCAGATTTCCGGTATGTCGGCAGCTGAAGCCAAGAAAGAGCTGATGAACTCGATGGAGACTGAGGCCAAGCACGACGCCGCCAAGATCATCAGGGCTATTGAAGATGAAGCCCGGGAAACCGGCGACAAAAAAGCCAAGGAAATCATGGCGCTTGCCATTCAGCGTTACGCTGGTGAATACGTGGCTGAACGTACAGTCTCAGTCGTGCCGCTCCCCTCTGACGAGATGAAGGGTCGTATTATCGGCCGCGAGGGGCGCAACATTCGCGCTCTGGAAGCAGCAACCGGCATCGATTTGATTATTGACGATACACCTGAAGCGGTAATTTTGTCCGGGTTTAATCCGGTACGCCGCGAGGTAGCGCGTTTGTCACTTGAAAAGCTTCTTGCCGATGGCCGCATTCATCCCGGCCGCATCGAAGAGGTCGTAGCAAAGTCAACCGAAGAGGTTGAACTGTCAATTAAAGAAGCCGGAGAGCAGGCCGCTTTTGACCTGGGAGTACACGGCATCCACCCCGAAGTTCTCAAATTGATTGGACGCCTGAAATACCGCACCTCCTATACCCAGAATGTTTATTTACACTCTCTGGAAGTTGCTTTCCTCTGCGGTATTATGGCTGCCGAACTCGGAATCAACGTCAAACAGGCCAAACGCGCCGGACTTCTGCATGACCTGGGCAAAGCGGTCGATCATGAAGTTGAAGGTTCGCATGCCGTCATCGGAGCGGAGCTCGCTCGCAAATACGGGGAAACACCCAAGATCGTTCACGCCATCATGGCGCATCACGAAGATGAAAAGCCGAATTCTGTGCTGGCGATTCTGGTGCAGGCCGCCGATGCGCTTTCCGGCGCACGTCCCGGTGCCAGGCGCGAGATGATGGAAACCTACGTTAAGCGTCTTGGTGATCTGGAGCGTATTGCAACATCGTTCAGCGGTGTGCAGTCATCATTTGCCATCCAGGCAGGTCGCGAGATTCGCGTCATGGTTTCCAGCGATCAGGTCAGCGATGATCAGTCAGTGGTTATGGCCCGTGATATTGCCAAGAAGATCGAGGCTGAAATGACCTATCCGGGTCAGATCAAGGTCAATGTTATCCGCGAAACACGTTCAGTAGAATATGCCCGTTAAAATACTATTCGTAGGCGATATTGTCGGTAAACCGGGCCGACAGGCGATGTCGCGTGAGTTGCATCGCCTGGTGGACCGGCATACGATCGATATCGTGATCGCTAATGGTGAAAATTCAGCCGGCGGTTTTGGACTGACGGTTGAGGTGGCCAAAGAGTTGTTCGGCCACGGTATTCACCTGCTGACTGGCGGCAATCACATCTGGGACAAGAAAGAGCAGGTGTCGCTGATACTTGCCGACAGACGCATACTGCGTCCAGCCAACTATCCTGCCGGTGCGCTCGGAAACGGTAGCGCTATTCTGACAACTCCCGGAGGGGTCAAGGTCGGCGTTCTCAATCTGGAGGGGAGGGTTTTTATGAAAACCCTGGAGTGTCCTTTTCTGGTCGCCGATCGTGAAATAAAGCGTCTTAAACAGGAAACGTCGATTATTTTTGTCGATTTTCACGCCGAGGCCACCTCGGAAAAATCGGCGTTAGGATGGTATCTGGATGGTCAGATCAGCGCCTTGGTCGGTACCCATACCCACGTTCAGACCGCTGATGAACGGATTCTCCCGCAAGGAACGGCTTTTTTGACAGACGCCGGCATGACCGGCAGTTTTGATTCGGTAATAGGTATGGGGAAGGAAGAGACTATTCACCGCTTTTTGACCCAGTTGCCGGCCAAATTTGAAGTGGCCAAGAAGGACATCCGCCTGAATGCCGTGGTGATCGGTGTTGATGAACAGAGCGGCAAGGCGCTTAGTATCGAGAGAATAAATATACCCTGCTAAACTTTAGCACGCATATATTTTAGGAGTAATCATGTCCGTATCCGAACAGATGGCCGTTATCAAGCGGGGTACCGTTGAGGTGCTGATTGAAAAGGAGCTGGAAGAGAAATTGACAAAGTCGATTTCTACCGGCGTCCCGTTGGTAATAAAGGCGGGTTTCGACCCGACCGCGCCCGACCTGCATCTGGGACATACGGTACTGATCCAGAAGCTACGCCAGTTCCAACAGCTCGGGCACGAGGTTAATTTTCTGATCGGCGATTTTACCGGCATGATCGGCGATCCGACCGGCAAATCCGAAACCCGCAAGGTGCTGACCCGCGAGGATGTGCTCCGTAATGCCGAAACTTATAAGGAGCAGGTCTTCAAGATTCTCGATCCGGAAAAGACCAAGGTCGTCTTTAACTCCACCTGGTTGAACGAACTTGGGTCAAGCGGCATGATAGCCCTGGCCTCCAAGTGTACCATGGCCCGCATGCTGGAACGGGATGATTTTCACAAACGCTTTACCAGCCAGCAGCCGATCGCGATCCATGAATTCCTCTATCCGCTGATCCAGGGGTATGACTCGGTGGAAATGAAGGCTGATGTCGAACTGGGGGGGACCGACCAGAAGTTCAACCTGTTGATGGGGCGCGAGCTTCAGCGTGAATGGGGCCAGTCACCGCAGTGTGTGCTGACTATGCCGCTGCTGGAGGGGTTGGACGGGATCAACAAGATGTCCAAGTCGCTTGGCAACTATATCGGTATCAGCGAGCCGGCCGACGAGATTTTCGGCAAGGTCATGTCTATTTCGGATGATCTGATGCTCCGCTACTACGAACTCCTCTCCGACAAGACTCTTGCTGAGCTTGAACTGTTGAAGCGTGATCTCAAGGATCATTTGCTGCACCCGATGGCCGCCAAAAAACAGCTTGGCCGCGAGATCGTTTCCCGCTTCCATGGAGCCGGAACCGGGGCAATTGCTGAAGAAAATTTCGTCAAGAGATTCAAGGAAAATGAGATTCCTGAGGATATGCCGCAAGTCAGCTACACGATGATTGACGGTGTGATCCTGCTGGCCAGAGCCATGACTGAAGCCGGCCTGACCAAGTCAAACGGTGAAGGGCGCCGTGCGATTGATCAGGGGGGTGTAAAGCTGGATGGTGAAAAAGTCAGCGATACCAATCTTGAGTTGACCGCAACGGGTGAGCATATTGTCCAGATCGGCAAACGCCGCTTTGCGAGGATTGTGATTGTGTAGCGAATATATACTATTTAAAAAGCGGGACCGGCCAAATGCCTGTCACGCTTTTTTTGTACTGAAACGAAGTGTAATCAAATGAATATTCGATTGAACCAGTGCGTACAGGTAGTCAATCGGCTACTTGTCCAGCGGCAGTCCGGACCGCCGCCATCCCGCCATATGCCCCTCAAGAAGTGACACGTTCCGGTAGCCATACATTCCCAAAAGTCCTTGAGCCATCTGGGCGCGGGGACCCATCTCGCAGGTGACGACCAGTTCGGCGTTCTTATCTTCAGGTAAACGCACCATTTTCAGCAGAATCTTCCAGGTCTGGGCGTGGATCGCTCCTGGTATGTGACCGCTGGCAAATTCGCCGCCGCTTCGGACATCAATGACCGGTGGTGAACTTTTTGCTTTCATAAGTTGAAATAAATCTTTGGCTTGCATGGTAACTCCTTTGGAAGGTCCACTTTACCGGGAAGTAATATCCCGTACAACTCGATAAGCCAACAGCACAAACGGCCATGCATGCCAGGCAAGGTCAAAGATATCGATCGGGCGTTTCAGGGTGCCTGCCATTAGCATCCTGATTTTTTCGACGATGTGCGGTTGAGGATAAAACGGGGCAAATCCGAGCAGTAGAACCACCGGGATCAGAAACCTGTATTCCAGCAGTTCTTTCATGTCATCTCCCGATGGTTTGCAGAGTGCTATAAGTAATATCGTAGTATATGAATGTCAATATAAATATGGTGACATGTTTGATTGTTGAGGTTGTATCGACTGGATTATTACAGATTTATCTGGAGTCAGTTACGGAGAGGTAAACGGCTGAACAAGGAGACGAAGAAGGGTTAGTTTTTTCGGATCGCGGTATTCCTTGAGCCCAATGGTCATATCCAAATGGCCTTTTTCCGGTTGGGAGCGATAGGTTCCGCAGATTCGATCCCACCATGGGAGGTTGAAGCCGAAATTGCTGTTGGTCTCACGTACAATAACCGAATGATGAACGCGGTGCATATCCGGAGTGACGATGAACAGGCGCAGAAGACGGTCTAACGCGGCGGGAAGCTTGATATTACCGTGGTTGAACATGGCGCACGCATTCAGCACCACCTCGAAGGCCAGCACCGCCTGTGCCGGTGCACCCAGAACGCTGATCGCCGCCATTTTAATCAGCATCGAGATGATGATTTCCAGCGGATGGAAGCGATTGCCGCTGGTAACATCCAGATCCAGGTCGGTGTGGTGCATCCGGTGCAGTCGCCATAAGATCGGGTTAAAGTGAAACAGGAGGTGCTGAAGATAAATAATGAAATCGAGAATGAGGATGCTCAGAATAATTTTGAGCCAGAAGGTCATCTGTAATGCATTGAAGAGTCCCCACCCGCGCGTCTCGGCGATCTGTGCCAAGGCAACTGGGAGGATCGGGAACAGTACCCTTACTGAGATGGTGTCGATAACAACCAGCGACAGATTGGCAAGCCAGCGCCTGATCTTGTTATCTTGCAGGGGACGTCGTGGCGCGATGATCTCCCAAAGGGCGACCAACAGGAGGACGCCGGCAAAAACCGAAAGGCGTATGGACTGTTCTATCTGCATGCAGGTGCCTTGTCAGCAGTAGCTCTCCACATCACGCCGGAGATCATGAATAAATCTCCTGATAGGATCTACTTGTCTACCGGTGTCAGGTATTGCTCAAACTGTTTCTTGTCAACAGCGCAACGATAGGCTTCTTCCGGGTTGACCATTTTAGTTTTCAACAGATCGAGCAGATGCTGATCCAGCAGCTGCATGCCGTCCTTCTTGGCGGTCTGCATGATGGAGGGGATCTGGAATGTTTTCCCTTCACGGATCAGGTTGGCGATGGCCGGGGTGCCGAGCATGATTTCCAGCGCTGCAACGCGTCCTTTGCCGTCGGCTGTTTTCAGAAGCTGCTGGCAGATAACCCCTTTTAACGATTCTGACAGCATGGCGCGGACCTGCTCCTGCTGGTCGGTCGGGAAAACATCGATGATACGGTCGACCGTCTTGGCAGCGGTGCTGGTGTGCAGGGTTCCAAAGACCAGATGCCCGGTTTCGGCGGCGCTCATGGCGAGTTGAATAGTTGTCAGGTCGCGCATTTCACCCACCAGTATGACATCAGGATCTTCTCGAAGAGCCGCACGTAGGGCCGAGGCAAAGCTTTCGGTGTGCTCGCCGATCTGTCGCTGATTCATTAGTGACAACTTGTTTTCATGAATGAACTCCAGCGGATCCTCGAAAGTCAGGATATGTTCCTTGCGGGTGGAGTTGATCAGGTCGATCATGCCGGCTAGAGTCGTGGATTTGCCGGACCCGGTCGGACCGGTGACGAGAACCATCCCCTTCTTGAAATTGGTCATGCGACGCACCCCTTCCGGCAGTCCCAGTTCATCCGCCGAAAGTATTTTTGTGGGGATGATGCGGAAAACAGCGGCGATCCCTCGATACTGCATCATGATATTGCCGCGAAAGCGCGCCAACCCGGGGACTTCGTAGGCAAAATCAAGATCCTTGGTCTCGGTGAACTGTGCCTGTTGCTTTTCACTCAAGATCTCGAACAGAATCGTTTTCAGTTCTTCATGTCCCAGAGCCTTGAAATTGAGCCGCACCATTTCGCCCCGCTGACGAAAAATAGGGGGATTGCCGGTGGAAAGGTGCAGGTCGGATGCTCCCTGCTCCTTCATCATGTTAAAGAGTGCATCTATGCGAGCCATATGAATCCTCCTCTTTTAACCCAGAAAACAGGATAAGTGCGTCAAAGAACAACGGATGCAATATATTCTTCAGGAGAAACATCCCCTGCCATCAGGAGGCGCAGTCCCTCATCCGCCAGGCCATGATAGCCAGCCATGCCGAGGTAGTTCTCCAGGGCGGCGACATCACTGGATTGTTCAAATATCTGCAGAAATTCGTCAGTGAAGATCAGAATATCAGTCAGAAATTGTCTTGTGCTGAAACCGCTATGGGCGCAAGCATCACATCCAGTTGTGCGGTAAAACGAAGCGGGGGGGGTGGTAAGGTTCATCGCTGCAAGTTCCTCGGACGGGGGCAAGTAGTCGGTACGGCATTCCTGGCAGAGCAGTTGAATGCCTTTAAAAGAGACGAGTCCGTTGACAAAGATCGGCAGGAAGTAGTTCTGCTGCTGATACAGGAGTAAATGGCGCAGGACATTGCGGGTCCCGCGAGTTTCGAGCCCGGCCAGAACCAGTTTGCCCCGCATGGCGGCCCGGCAGGCGGCTGTGAAGGGCATCCCCTCGGTAACATCCTCTATGACCAGAATGTCCGGGGCATGGTCCAAAGCCCTCATGATGGTTTCGGCCCGTTCAGCTTCATTGCGCGGCAGAAGGATACGCGGGAAGCGTTTGTTCATTTTTCCCGGACCTTCACCCAGAATAATCACGTTCTTGCCGGCGGTATCGATCTCCTCCAGCATAAGATCCATAAAACGATCACGTTCCTGAGTATTGCGCGAGGCAAAGAAGGTAATACCCTGCTGCCTGCGTGACAACCGGATAAAATCGGCTTCCTGTCCGGCGGGAAGATGAAGATCGGCAAGCCGGTCCGGAACGCCGGCAGACAGGTGCGGCTGGATGGTGATATAGTCGCCGCCATAGCCGGCCATAGAGGCAATCTGGAACGTGATCGGGTGAGAGCGGTAGCTGAACGTAAGCAAGCCGCAGGAAGATGGTTCGCTATGAGCGGTGATGCCGATGTTTTTACGGATTTTGAGGGTGAGGTCAGGGTAATAGGTTCCAGCTAATGACCCAATCGGTCGCGAAACCCCGCTTCTCCTGCCGCTGATCATCACGGTGTCCCCCATCGGCTGCAGGGAGAGCGAAGAGAGTCTGTTCTGTAAAATAAAAATCAGCAGGTAGTCAAGCAGTTTGCCACCGCCCAGGTCGCCGTTAATGACATCCAGAACCTTTTCTGAAAAGGCTGAAGAATCAAAACCTAACTGCTCCTGACCGCTGCTGCCGTAGCAGGCCTCGATCATCTCACGGATTTCACGGATCAATGCCACTGAAATATTGACCTGACAGCCGCTCAATTGTTCGACAGCCGCGATTGCAGCCTTGTTGAGCGGGTCGGAAATAGCGATGCTCAACTCACCTCCCGCTTTGATGAGCGGGATCAGATTGAATTTTCTTGCCGTTGCTGCAGGTACAAGCCGAATCGCCTCCAGATCGATCATGTTCGCTTTGAGCCGAATGTAGGGGAGATCCAGTTGATTGGACAGTGCCCAGTCAATATCCTCCTGAGTTACGATCCCCAGAGTGATCAGCGCTTCACCTAAACGTGCCCCGGTACGTCCCTGCTCCTCCAGTGCAGCGTTGATGTCATTTTCGGTGATGATGTTGCAGGCAGAGAGTATTGCGCCCAGAGACCCCTTTTTTATCTGTGCAGTCATGGCCGACCTCCATAGTTGAATGAATCAGATTATTTGAAATCTATTCGCTGCGGTCAGTCAGGTTTTCAAAACGGGTATGCTCGCCGAAAAAGGCAAGGCTTACCGTGCCGATTGCGCCGTTTCGCTGCTTGCCGATAATCAGTTCGGCGGTACGATCATGGCCCAGGGTGCAGGAGCTGTCACGCTTGCGGCAGGCCTCACAATATACGGCTTCGCGGTAAACAAACATGATCACGTCGGCATCCTGCTCGATGGCGCCGGATTCACGAAGGTCGCTCATCATCGGGCGCTTGTCGGCGCGTTTTTCCAGTTCACGGTTGAGCTGGGACAGAGCGACTACAGGTACACCAAGCTCTTTGGACAGCGCCTTCAGGGCTTGCGAGATCTCGGAAATTTCCTGCTGCCGCGACTCGATTTTAGTGCCTGCCTTCATCAATTGCAGATAATCAATAATGATAAGACCGATATCATGTTCGCTTTTCAGGCGGCGGGCTTTAGAGCGGAGCTCCAGTACACTAATGGCGGGGGTGTCATCGATAAAAATTTTGGCATCGTGAAGCACTCCGGCAGCTCTGGTGAGGCGGGGCCAATCAGTGTCAAGGAAGTGACCGGTGCGCATCCGGCTCAAATCAACGCGGGCGATCGAGGCCAGAAAGCGCATGACCAGATCTTCCTTCCCCATCTCCAGCGAAAAGATGACCGAAGATGTTTTCTTTTTGCTCTCGGCACTGGCGTGCTGGGCGATGTTAAGCGCCAGTGTTGTTTTGCCCATTGATGGTCTGGCAGCGATGATGATCAGATTGCCCGGTTGAAAACCGGCGGTCATCAAATCAAGATCCGCATAACCGGTCGGAACTCCGGTTATATGCTCTTTGCGATCATGGAGCGACTTGAGGATTTTGAAGGCCTCTTTGATGAGCGGCTGGATCGGCACATATTGCGGCCGCAGTTTGTTTTCGCCTATCTCGTACAGATCCTTCTGGGCCTTGTCCAGCAGCTCATTGACATCGGTCTGATCCTCATAGCTGCGGGTGACAATCCCGGTGGCGATGGAAATCAGCTTGCGGTTGACCGACTTCTCTTTGACGATCTTGCAGTAATAGGTGACATTGGCCGCAGTCGGGACATAATCTACCAGCATGAGCAGGTAGGCAGCCCCGCCGATCTCATCCAGTTCACCCTTCTTTTTCAGGGTTTCGGTCAGCGTTACCAAGTCGCACGGTTCACGCCGATCGGACAGCTGCATCATCGCCAGAAAGATCTTGCGATGCACCTCGCGGTAGAAATCTTCCGGAACGATGCTTTCCAGCACCCGGTTGATGGCGTCGTTATCGATCAGAATACCACCCAGAATCGACATCTCGGCATCGAGGTTCTGTGGCGGGAGTTTTGGGTCGTTCATATAGAATTGATTCCTTGGCCTTTATCTGTTGAAGTCTTTACAAGATTAATTAGCAAAACATTCCGAAAGACATTACTCACGCGACGCTTGCAACGACGCAACGCTTTAAAATCACAAACACGGAATTGGGTTTAAAGCCTTTCGTTGCGTCGTCGCGCCGTTGCGTGAAAAAAATGGTTCAGTATTGTTCATGATTCAATTTTCTCCCGTCGCAGCAGATCTCCCGCTTCGACGACAAACGGCACCGTTAGGAGTATCCGCGAGTTAGGATTGACAGCCTCCACCAAAACAGCCTCTCCACGTTCAGGGAGAAGCATGAATTGTTGCAGAATCAGGGAGTCGCTCCGCATCCCAGGCCCGATAAACTCGATCAGATCGCCGCTCTTGATCCGGTTGCGCACGCTGATTAGTAGCGTCCCGTCACCCCTTACCTCATCGACGACGCCGACGAAATCGTGGCTGCGGATGTAGGCCGACTGGTACTCCTGCCCGACATTACGCGGTTGTCCGAACAGGAAACCGGTCGTGAAGCCGCGGTGGCTTAGTTTGGCCAGTTCGTCAAGCCATTCCGGGCGGCAACGCCATCCCTCCAGATTGTTCAGGTATTCGTCAAGTGCCTGACGATAGACACGGAGCACCGAAGCTACGTAGTTGATCCCCTTCATGCGCCCTTCTATTTTGAGCGCGTGCACCCCGCTGGCAACAAGAGCCGGAATATGTTCCAGCAGACAGAGGTCGCGGGAGTTGAAGATGAAGGTGCCGTTTTCGTCCTCCACGACCGGGAAATATTCTCCCGGTCTGGACTCTTCCACCAGATGGTAGCTCCAGCGGCATGGGTGGGTGCATTCACCCTGGTTGGCGTCGCGCCCGGTCAGCATGCTGGAAATCAGGCAGCGCCCTGAATAGGAAATGCAAAGCGCCCCATGCACGAAGGCCTCAAATTTCATTCCCGGGACTTTTGTTACCGTTTCGCAAATATTATCGAGACTCATTTCCCGGGCCAGGTTAATACGGCGAACCCCCTGCTGCTGCCAGAATCGGGCCGAGCGCCAGTTGATAGTGTTGGCCTGGGTTGAGAGGTGCAGCTCCCGCTCCGGCGACACCTGGCGCACCGCATCGATCACCCCCGGATCTGCGACGATATAGGCATCAAAAGGGAGCGGTGCAATCTGTGCCAGGTACTCTTCCAGTTCCGGAAGTGCCTCATTACGCGGATAGCTGTTGATCGTCAGATAAGCTTTGACTCCCTTCGCATGGCAATAATCGAGAGCCGACTTCATCTCATCGACGGAAAAGTTGTCGGCCATGTTACGGAGCCCGAAGGCTTCCCCGCCCAGATAGACGGCATCGGCGCCGTAATGTATCGCAATTTTCAGTTTTTCCATGTTGCCGGCCGGAGCTAGCAATTCAGGTCTCTGCATAGGGATTTCCATTAAAAGGTGTTGACAATTCATTTGGTCTACGGGGAATAGATGCTACCATAATCGGGTTGCCAATAAAACTTAAAAGGCACCTTTCGCTTGACAAAGGTAACTATATCGCTTTAATTATGAAAACATACGTTAAATGGGGGTATTATGCCATCATGCAGTCGATTTGCACCATATATGTTGTTGTCTCTTTTTCTGTCAGGGTGCGTTGCCAATGACCTTGTGGTCAAGCGTCAGGCAGAGTCAGAGGCTAAAATCGAGTATTTGATTCAGGCCTCTAAAAAATCTGAACAGCGGCAGAATGAACTTGCAGGTGTGCTGCAGGTTCAGGATGACCGGTTCAAATTGCTGTCAGGTGAAATAAAGCAGTTGAGGGATGACAATCGTGAGTTGCGAACCTCCAGCGATGAGCTTAAAGCCAGGGTTGCTATTCTTGCCCAGCAGTCGCAAACCCCAAAAGTTGAGATAGTCAACCAACCGTCACCAGCAAAAGCGACCAGAGAGTCCGGTCCCCCTGCCGAATATCTTAAGGCTTTTGGTTTGTACAGCGCCAACAATTTTCCTGCTGCGATTATATCGTTTGAGTCCTTTCTCAAGAACAATCCCCAGAGTGACTACGCAGCAAATGCAGTGTACTGGATAGGTGAGTGCCACTACACGCTTTCGGATCTTCCCAAGGCAAAGGAAGCTTTTATGAAGGTGGCGGATAGTTATCCTAAAAGCTCCAAGACCCCGGATGCTCTGCTTAAGCTTGGCTATACTTTGTCAGCCATGAAAGATAAGGCAAAAGCAACGAGTGTCTTCGAAAAAATTATTACTTTATATCCAAGCAGCCCCGCCGCTATAAAGGCCCGTGAACGCCTGAACGCTCATTGATCCGGTCTTGTCATGCAAAGAAAGTAAATGAGGTGACCTACATGAAAATCAGATTGCTGTTGCTGCTAGCTCTTTTAATCACGCCATCGATAGCTCTTGCCGTCGGACAGGACGAACCTGCCATTTATGTCATCAAACAGGGTGATACGCTTTGGGGACTTTCCGAGCGTTTTATAAAAGACCCGAAATATTGGCCTAATATGTGGTCAAAAAACAGCCAGGTAACCAATCCGCATTTTATTTATCCCGGACAGAAATTGCGGATTTTTCCGGATCGGCTTGAATTTGTTCCCATAGAGCAAACAACAGAACAGAGAGCGGCAGTTCCCGCGCAAAAGCCTGCCTCTGCTACAGAGGTCGCTGTGGCGATTCAGGAGGTTGCCGCCGAGAAAACATACACGCTCTATGGTACTGAGGGCTTTCTGGCAGATAAGGGATTCAGGCCTTACGGTTTTGTGGTTGGCGTGCAGCATGATCGGATCGTGGCTGGCGTTGATGATATCGTGTACACCGATATCGGCTCTGATCAAAATGCCGGCGGCGGCGATAAATTTTCCGTATATCGTAAGGATGTATCAGTTAATCATCCTTTGAATAACGAGGATATGGGTTTCAAAATGATTCCACTCGGGACTCTTCAGTTGACTGATGTAGAGCGGAAATCATCACGGGCTATTATTACAAAGTCCCACCTGGAAATCAGCCCGGGAGCCTATCTGCTCCCCTACAAAGAAAACCGTCGTCGGGAAATCGCTCTGAAAAGCTCAACCAGCGATCTCAAAGGTTACATAATTGAGAGCTACAAAGGCGTCAATACCATTGCCGCCGGTGATGTCGTATATATTGACCTTGGAACCGGTCAGGGGGCTGCAGTCGGTAACATGCTCTATATTGTCCGGGATGTGACGATCGACCAGCGTTATGTGGAAGGGCGTATCGATAAACTGCCGCAGGAACTGCTGGGAGCGCTGGTTATAATAGAAACAGGTAAAAAAACATCTACTGCGTTGGTTGTCAAGAGTATCGACACAATCTATAAAGGTGATCGGATCGTCAGCCAAACGAAATAACCTGAATGTTAGTAATAAAGTGAAAGACCGGCTTCGGGCCGGTCTTTTTTTGTCGCTGCGGAAGGTGTAAAAATGGGAAATTTCTATTGGATAGGTCTCAAGGCAGTTCCCGGTATCGGCAATGTTGCCTTCCGACGCCTTTTAGAGCGTTTTGACACTCCGGAAGCGGCACTGAAAGCGCCACTGTCGTCACTCGCCGGATTCAAGGGGATTACACCTGCGGTGATCGATGGAATCAAAAATGGCGGATGGCAACGCTTTGCGGAAGAGGAGTGCCGCCGCCTTGAGACGAGCGCAGCTCGACTGGTGACATATATCTCGCATGATTACCCCAAATCTCTGTTCGAAATACCTGATCCGCCGCCGTTTCTGTATATAAAGGGTGAACTCCGCTCCCATGAGCTAGCGATCGCCATTGTTGGTTCACGGCGGGCGACATCATACGGGTTAATGACAACCGGGAAAATGGCCGAGTCGCTAGCCAGCCATGGAGTGTGTGTCGTGTCGGGAATGGCGCGTGGAGTCGATACGGCGGCTCACAAGGGGGCACTTCAGACGGGAGGGAGAAGCATCGGCGTACTGGGGTGCGGTGTTGACAAAATCTATCCCCCTGAAAATCGCTCACTTTTCGAGGAGATGGCAAATAGGGGGTGCCTGGTGTCCGAATTCCCATTGGGAACTCTGCCGCTGGCCGAAAATTTCCCCCGTCGCAACCGGATCATCAGCGGACTCTCACGGGGTGTGCTGGTGGTCGAGGCCGCCGAAAAAAGCGGCTCATTGATTACCGCTCAATATGCATTGGAGCATGGGCGCGATGTCTATGCCGTACCTGGCAACATCTCATTTGCCACCAGTCGCGGCTGTAACCGGCTGATAAAACAAGGCGCCAAGCTGGTGGATTGTGTCGAGGATATCCTGGAGGATCTTCCGGGGGGCGAACTCGCGGCACTGGACACTCCACTTTTTCAATCGCTGCCCCGCACCTTCGCACTGACACCTAAAGAAGCGGCTATTTATGAACTGCTGGCCCGCTCTCCGTTGCACATTGATGACATCATCTCCCAAACTGAATTGACAGCCGGAGAGGTTTCCTCTATGTTACTGCACCTTGAACTCAAGGGGGCGGTTACACCGCTACCGGGCACACACTACTCAATCACTTGATAAGGACTAATTTACTTATGTCGAAAAACCTCGTAATCGTCGAATCTCCCGCAAAAGGGAAAACAATAGAAAGATTCCTGGGTCCTGACTATAAAGTTCTGGCCTCGTTCGGGCATGTACGTGCCCTCCCGAGTAAACAGGGTTCAGTGGATATTGAAAAGGGTTTTGAACCCAAATACCACGTGCTGCCGGAAAGCAAAAAACATCTCGATGCAATAAAGGAAGCGCTCAAGGGGGCGGATCGACTGCTGCTTGCAACTGACCCCGACCGTGAAGGGGAAGCGATTTCCTGGCATCTGCTGGCGGCACTTGGACTCGATAAAAAGAATCCAGGTATCAAAATCCAGAGGGTTGAGTTCCACGAAATCACCAAAGAGGCTATTCTGTATGCCGTCCAGAATCCCCGTGACATAGCGCTTGACCTGGTAGATGCTCAGCAGGCCCGCTCGATCCTGGACTATCTGGTCGGCTTCAACCTTTCGCCGTTTCTCTGGAAAAAGATCCGGTACGGGCTTTCCGCCGGACGTGTCCAATCTGTAGCGCTGCGGCTGGTCTGTGAGCGTGAGAAGGAAATTCAGGCCTTCAACGAGCAGGAATACTGGACAGTTGCCGCCTGTCTTGGCGTTGCCGCAGGTCAGGAGTTCAAGGCAGGCCTGGTGGAAGTCGGCGGAAAGAAACTCGGCAAGTTCGATATCCCCGGCGAGGAGGTTGCGGCCGCCCTGAAAATCGCCATGCAATCCGGGCGCTACACGGTTGCCAAGATCACCAAAACCGAGAAAAAGCGCAACCCTTCACCACCGTTCACGACATCGACTCTCCAGCAGGAGGCCTCGCGCAAGCTCGGTTTCTCGGCCCGGAAAACCATGTCAACGGCGCAGAAGCTCTATGAAGGTATCGACATCGGAGAGGAAGGTTCGGTCGGTCTGATTACCTATATGCGTACCGACAGCGTCAACCTGTCAACCCTGGCGTTGCAGGATGCCCACGATGTTATCTCCGCCGCATACGGCAAGGAATATGCGCTTGCCAAGCCGCGCATTTTCAAAACCAAATCAAAAAATGCCCAGGAAGCCCATGAGGCTGTCCGGCCAACCTATATTGCCAAGACTCCGGTCGAGCTGAAAAAATTCCTGACACCGGATCTGCATAAACTATATGAGTTGATCTGGAAACGAACCGTCGCCTGCCAGATGTCCGAAGCGCTGCTGGACCAGACCTCGGTGGATATTACCGCTGAGTTGTCCGTGCCGCCATCCTCGGGCCCATTTGCGGGATCCGGCCGGGCCGGCCTGCGTGCCGCCGGCACCGTCATCCGCTTTCCCGGTTTCATGAAGCTGTATATCGAAGGACTGGACGATCAGGATGAAGAAAAAGAGGGGCTACTGCCGGCCATGACGGAAGGGGCCGCGCTCAAACTTCACGAAGTCCTCCCCGAGCAGCACTTCACCCAGCCGCCACCCCGCTACACCGAGGCGACGCTGGTCAAGACGCTTGAGGAGTACGACATCGGCCGCCCTTCGACCTTCGCCTCGATCATGAATACCTTGGTAGAGCGTAAATATGCCCGTCTCGACAAGAAGCGTTTCTTTCCGGAAGATGTCGGGATGGTTGTCAGTGATCTGCTGACGGCCCATTTCCAGAAATACGTAGATTATAACTTCACCGCCGGACTGGAAGAAGAGCTGGATCAGGTCTCGCGTGGTGAGAAAGAGTGGAAACCGCTCCTGAAGGAATTTTGGGAGCCGTTTATTGCCTTGCTGAAACAGAAGGAAGGCGAAGTCAATAAGGCTGATCTGACGACAGAGGCGACCGATGAGGTCTGCCCCGAATGCGGCAAGCCGCTGGTCGTGAAGCTTGGCAAGCGCGGCAAATTCATCGCCTGTTCCGGTTTTCAGGAAGGGTGCAAATATACCCGCAATGTCGATCAGGATGGTGAAATTGTCGAACCGGTTGTTTCCGACGAAAAGTGTGAAAAGTGCGGCCTGCCGATGTTGATCAAGGATGGTCGTTTCGGCAAATATCTGGCCTGTTCCGGTTACCCGGCCTGCAAGAATATCCAGCCGCTGGTAAAGCCGCTCAACACCGGAGTGGTCTGTCCGGAGTGCAAGGAAGGGCAGCTGATCGAGAAGAAATCCCGCTTTGGCAAGCTCTTCTACTCCTGCAATCAATATCCGAAGTGCAAGTTCGCATTGTGGGATCTGCCGGTGGAAAGCCCCTGTCCGAAATGCGGCTTCCCGCTGCTGGTTAAAAAGGTATACAAGCGCAAGGGCGAGTTTTTGAAGTGTCCCAAAGAGGGTTGTGATTATAATAGCAGCGAGTAATAGAGCGGACGGTTTCATAAAGGTTGTGCAAAAGGACAGCGCTTCGGCACTGTCCTTTTTTATTCCCTTCTCCCCAAGGGAGAAGGTGCCCGAAGGGCGGATGAGGGGGCTTTTTGTCTTTCCAGGTTTACTCTGGATATTTTGCGACATGCAGATTTGATGGACGTTGAAACTTTAATAAATCGTGCAATTGCGATACAGGATGAATTGATACGCCTGCATGTAGATAAAATGGATGCTGCATTGGAAGAGGCGGCAAGGAGCTAAAAGTTTATGCCGTTTAAATTTCATCTTCTGAATAAAATTTAAACGGGTCTAAACTGTTATTAGAAATTGTCGGTTGGTTAACTTGCTAAAATTTAAAGCAAGTAGTGTGGTTGTCGCGTTTAATATTAGTTGTAAATTAAACGCATTGTAATCGCTATTACAGGCATGAGTAAGTCCATAGGATATGTTTTATTGAGGAAAAGATATTGATAATGTCCTTTGTTTGTTCTGGAGAACTGATATAGTGCGCAATGAACATAAATTATAACGAAGCATCAGGAGAACCCTTTGCCAAATAACATCGAACCACAAAATCACATCACCATCATCGGCGGCGGCCTTGCCGGCTGCGAAGCCACATGGCAGGCCGCCCAGCGCGGCATCAACGTTGTCCTCCACGAAATGAAACCTGTAAAGTTCTCGCCTGCTCACGAGCTGCCCGGTCTGGCGGAGCTGGTTTGCTCCAACTCCCTGCGCGGCATCTCGCTTGATAATGCCGTGGGGTTGCTAAAAGAGGAGCTGCGTCGTTGTGGTTCTCTGACTATCGAGGCTGCCGAGGCTACTTCTGTCCCGGCCGGTGGCGCTCTGGCGGTTGATCGTAAGCTTTTTTCCGATTATGTTACCGCCAAGATAGAATCTCATCCTCTGATCCGGATCGAACGGAGCGAGACAACGGCAATTCCGGCTGAAGGGATCGTTGTCATTGCCTCCGGGCCGCTGACAAGTGATGCGCTGGCGGTGTCGCTGTCTGATCTGACCGGTGATCGCCTCTATTTCTATGATGCCATCGCTCCGATTGTGGCATTCGATTCACTTGACATGTCCAAGGTATTTGCCGCCTCGCGTTACGGCAAGGGTGACGGCGATGACTATCTCAACTGTCCGCTGAACGAGGAAGAATACCTGCGGTTTATCGAAGCTTTGAATAGTGGCGAGAAGGTGCCGGCGCGGGATTTTGAGAAGGTTGTCCACTTCGAAGGGTGCATGCCGGTGGAGGAGCTGGCGTCGCGCGGCGTGGAGACACTCCGTTTCGGGCCGATGAAGCCGGTCGGCCTGATCGATCCAAATACCGGCCACGAGGCGCATGCCGTTATTCAGTTGCGTGCCGAAAACCGGGAGAAAACCATGTATAACCTGGTCGGGTTTCAGACCAAGCTGACCTGGCCTGAACAGCGCCGCATCTTCCGGATGATTCCGGGGCTTGAAAATGTCGAGTTCGTCCGTCTCGGTTCGATGCACCGCAATACCTTTATCAACTCTCCGGCTCTGCTGGAAGCAACCCAGCAGCTGAAGAGCGATCCGCGCATCTTCTTTGCCGGTCAGATCACTGGCGTGGAAGGTTATGTGGAATCGGCAGCCAGTGGTTTTCTGGCCGGTATCGCCGCTGTTGAATATGTACAGGGCAAACCGATTGCGGTGCCGTCGCCGGAAACCGCCCTGGGCGCCCTGATGCACCATATTACCAATGCGGACGTAAAACATTTCCAGCCGATGAATGTAAATTACGGCCTTTTCCCAGCCTTGCCGGGGAAGATCAAGAAGAAGGAACGGCGTCAGAAACTGGCGGAACGAGCGCTTGAGTCACTGGAAGAGTGGAGAACACATCTGGTGGCTCAGAATTCTTGATTAAACAACTTGAAATCCACGGGTCTCTTTGTTTACTATAGAAATATGTGTTGTTTCCTTGTTACTCCGCCTTAAGAAGGATTTTGAATGACTACTGAAAACATCGATCCCCTCAAACGGGTTGAAGACCAGCTGAAAAAATGTGTCAAATGCGGCGCCTGTCGTACCAACTGCCCGGCGTTCGCTACATTTCAGCGTGAGCCGGCGGTGGCCCGTGGCAAAGTGGCGCTGGCCCAGCATGTGTTGGCCGACGATATCGAGCTTGACGACCAGACTTATCTGGCGATGTCCAAATGCCTGCTCTGCGGCAGTTGCGTGGAGAAATGTCCCAACGATGTTCCGACCGACGAGATCGTTATCGCCGCACGTGAGTCTCTGGCGCAGAAACGTGGTCTGACCACTTTCCATGCCGCTGTCGGCCAGGTAATCAAGAACAGAAGCCGCATGAAGATGGGGGCAAAGATGGCCTCATTGTTAGGCCCGCTCTTCTTCAAAAAGGTTCCGGAAACGTCCGGTCTACGCCTGCGTTTTCCGGTGCCGTTCATTGGCAATACACGCTTTATCCCCGAAATAGCCAAAAACAGTTTTATCGATCAGCATCCCGAAGTCATACCGGGCGAACCGGGCAAGCCGCGCATCGCTTTTTTTGTCGGCTGTATGACCAACTTTGTCTATACCGATGTCGGCGAGGCCGCTCTGGCGCTGTTCCGTCATCTCGGCTGTACGATCATCATCCCCAAGGGGCAGCAGTGCTGCGGACTGCCTGGTATGTCGGGCGGCGATCTCACAACTGTGCGCGATCTGGCTGAAAAAAATCTGGAAGAATTTGAAAAATATGAGGTGGATTATGTCATGAGCGCGTGCGCTACCTGCGGCGGCGCCCTGCATCGTCTGTATCCGCTTGTGGTGGGAAAGCGCAATCCGGAGTTGCGTGAACGCCTTGATGCTCTTGCGAAAAAGACGGTCGATGCGTCACAGTTGCTGCGGCAGCTGGGACTTGATCCGGCTGAGACCGGCGGCGGCGAAGATATCCGCATAACCTATCACGACCCGTGTCATCTCCGTACACGCGGTATAACAAAACAGCCGCGTGAGCTGTTGCAGGCGACTCCAGGGGTTGAGCTGGTTGAAATGGAAGGGGCTGACAAATGCTGCGGACTGGGTGGTACTTTCAATGTCTATCACTACGACTCCTCCATGAACATCAATGATGTTAAGAGCGAAGCTATTATTGCAACCGGTGCCAAGGCCGTTGCAACCGGTTGTCCCGGCTGCATGATGCAGCTCTCCGACGGCCTCAAACAGCACGGTTCGAATGTTGAGGTAGTTCATACCCTTCAACTGTTGGCGCGCAGACTCAAACAGTGAGTTATTAATTTTAATATCAATAAAACTGAATTTATTCAGCCTGTTGTTATTTGATCTGTGCTGAAGGAATTTTATTGACATTGTAAAGCAAATTGTATACAAACCCCGCACGGAAACTGAGTTTTACTTTTGTAGCCAGGGGTTTGGATGCGCGAATTCAACATTGGGGCTAAAATCAAGAAGCTCCGCCTTTCAAAAAAACTGACTCTCCAGGCTGTTGCCAAGGAGACGGGGTTTTCTCCTGCCCTCATTTCTCAAATCGAGAATAATAATGTTTCACCTCCGATTGCCACACTCTCCAGAATCGCTAAGTTCTTTGATGTAAAAATCGGCATATTCTTCACCGAAGATGAAGAGGAATGCCGCTTTGAAGTCGTCAGAGCCAACGAACGAAAATCGATCCCACGCGTTATCTCCAAAGCAGGAACCAGCCAGGGCTATTCCTACGAATCGCTTTCATTCCACAAACAAAACAAGAAGATGGAACCATTTCTGCTTTCCATCACCGAAAAAGCGCTTGAAGAAAACACCTACAGCCATGACGGTGAAGAGTTTCTCTTCATCATGAGCGGAACTGCGGAACTTGTTCTTGATGAAAAGCGTATTGTTCTGGATGAGGGTGACTGCGTATATTTTGATTCATCATTGAAGCACCGTCTGCTTTCTAGAGATGGCTCAGAAGTAAAGGTGCTGGCTGTCGTAACACGATAAACTCACAGCAAAACCAACTCAGGTTGTTGATATACATTAAACTGGAAGGATGGCGAAGATGTCAAAAACTGCAATTAAACCATCACTGAAAAACCCGTTCGCGCCGGCTGAAACTCTTGAATTCACGATTCCCGGGGAAATCCCAGGGAAAAAGGGTGGCTACGAAGAAGCCATGCAGGCAGGTCATGACCTGATTCAGCGCCCGATACATTCGGTCAGCATTGATCAGATCGAGAAGCAGCACTTCAAGAAGCGTATGACCGTCTGGGAACGTATTCGCACCTTGACTGCCAGCCAGCCGAATATCCTCTTTCAAAACTGGGGTAAAAATCTGGACGGAGCTTCTCTGGTTACCGGAATTATCAACGTGGATGGCCGTGATGTCGCTATTTACGGGCATGACTTTACCGTCCGCGCCGGCTCAATCGATGCGACAAACGGCAGCAAGCTCGCCAAGCTTTTCAATATGGCTGGTGAAAAGGGTATACCGGTTATCGGCATGAACGACAGCGCCGGTGCCTTTGTTCCTGCCGGTGTCGGCGGTCTCGACGGTTACGCTGAAGCCTTTACGGCGCTGCGCAAAATCAGTGGCGTTGTGCCATCCATCATGTGCATGTTCGGCTTTAATGCCGGTGGAGGCAGCTATCTACCGCGTCAGGGTAGTTTCCTGATTCAGCCACAAGACACCTTTTTCGGTCTGACCGGCCCTGGGGTCGTCAAATCAGTATTAGGTGAGGATATTACACCGGAGGAGCTGGGTGGACCCAGGGTTCACGGTAAATCAGGCGTTGCCGATCTGACAGTTGATGACGAAGTTGCCGCCCTGCGTACCGCGCTGCGGCTGCTCTCCTACATTCCGGACAACAACAGCGTGATGGCGCCATATCAAAAGACCAGCGACCCGCTTGACCGGAAGACCTGGGAGATCAACACCCTGCTTAAAAAAGCTTTCAACTCGCCGACCGGTTTCAATACTCCATTTGACGTTTCGATCATTATTCAGCAGATCTGTGATCATGGTGATTACTTCGAGCTGCAGCCCGACCGTGCCCGTGAGGTAGTGACCGCATTTGGTCGTCTGGATGGCAATGTCGTCGGCTTCTGCGCTAACAACAGCGCCGTATCCTCCGGCCAGATCGACTGCGATTCAGCGGTCAAAATCGCCCGTTTTGTACGTTTTTGCAATATCTACAACATCCCGATCATCTTCATGGAAGACACCACCGGTTTTCTGCCCGGTCGTGAGCAGGAGTCACGCGGCATCGTCCAGGCTGGTCGCTCGATGCTGGATTCCATCGTCGATGTTCGCACGCCACGTATCCTGCTGATTCTGCGCAACGCTTACGGCGGCGCCTATGCATCCTACAACAACTATCCTACCGGCGCTGACCTGGTGCTGGCGCTTCCTACCACCCGTCTTGCGGTTATGGGGCCGGCTGGTAAAGAATTCGTCTATAAGGATGAAATGCGCAAAATCCGTGGGACCGCAGGCGATATGGCTAAAAACGGGACCAAAGAGCGTATTGCAGCCGGTATGAATGGTGATGATGCCAAGAAAGATGCCGAAAAAGAAGCCAGCGAGTGGCTGAAGCTGCAAGAGGCCGTACTTAACACCAGGTACGAAAAAGAACTGATGAACCCGAGAGAAGGTCTGGCACTCGGCTCGATCTCTTCGATCGTAATGCCTACTGATTTGCGCAAGGTACTGGGCGAAAATATGAACTTCTTCCTGCGCCATTACAAGCCATCTCCAATGGGTGGCATACAGAGAGAGTTCCACTAAGGCAAAAACCGAACCCTACTATCCGACGAAGATTGGAGATATATAGCAATGACTGATTACTACAAACACAATCCGCTGATTCACCGAGATCGCCGTTTGAACCTGTCACAATCCGAATGGGTCCGCTCGTTCGCCAGTGAGGATTTAAAGCCTTTGATCGTCTGCCGTGGCCCGATCCGCAAAGAGGCCATGGATGTTTACGCCGAGATGGGCATCACCCATTTCGGGATCCTGTTGTCAGAGAAAGATTCGATTGTCTATCCAAACGCCCTGGCTCCTGAATTGCGCCAACTGACCGATTCGACCCGTGTTCATCGGGTGCCAGACTACAGCGGCGCCAGCAAAGAAGAGCGCGTCGAGCGTATGAACCAGATTATCAAGATAGCCAAGGATAACGGCTATGATTCTGTGTTTGCCGGGTACGGCTTCATGGCGGAAGACGAAGAGTTTGTTGCCACGATTGAAAATGCCGGGCTTAAATTTATCGGTCCATGTGCGTCAACACAGGCCAAGGCCGGGAAAAAGGATGAGGCCAAAAGGACCGCTCTGGCGGTGAACGTAAGTGTTACCCCCGGTATCAACAACATAACGGCGCTGACCCTGCTGAAAAAATTCCCTACCCGCGAAAAGCTGGTCAAACTGGCCGGTGCCGAGGGGCTTGATTGCGACAGCAAAGTTCTTAACGACAAGAAAATCGAAGTTGAAGTACTGGCTGATTACATCCTGATGGCGTCATATCGCAAAGGTATCGACCTCTTCTCGATCGAAGAGCTGTGTGCTCAGGTTCAGTCAGAAGTAGTGGAACTGTTTAAAAAATTCCCGCAGAGTCGCTTCCGCATCAAGGCGATCGGTGGTGGCGGCGGCAAGGGGCAGCGTATTCTGGGGGGCTCGCTTCTTACCCTCAAGAAAGCGACCGACAAGCAGATTACTGCTGCAGCAGCCGAAGCTCCAACGCTGGTGCGTGAGGTCCTGAACGAAGTAAAGGCCAACGGTGTCGGCGACAATAAAAACGTACTTGTTGAATTGAATATTGAGCAGACCCGTCACAATGAAATTCAGTTGCTCGGCAATGGCGAGTGGTGCATCTCGCTGGGTGGCCGCGACTGTTCGCTGCAGATGCATGAGCAGAAACTGCTGGAGGTTTCTGTTACGCAGGAAGGGTTGATGACGGCTATTGAAAGCGCCAAAAAAGCCGGGCGCAAAGCCGAAGTCAAGGCTCTTGAGAGCGACCTGAAAGTGCTTAAACGTATGGAGGAGGAGTCGGCGCGTTTTGGGCAGGCTGTCGGACTCGACTCTGCTTCAACTTTTGAGTGCATTGTCGACCGCGACCGTCACTACTTTATGGAGGTCAACACCCGCATCCAGGTTGAGCATCGTGTTACCGAGCTCTGCTATAGCCTCAAATTCACCAACCCCAAGAATAAAAATGACTTTTTCATTGTTGAGTCGCTGGTCGAAGCGATGGCGCTTATCGCCCGTCACAAGGGACGTCTTCCCAAGCCGGAGCGGTTCGTACGCTTCAACGCATCTGCCGAAGCCCGTCTGAATGCAACCGATGCCTCGCTTTCACCGCATGCCGGTGGCTTGATCCGCTACTGGTCCAAGCCGATTGAGGGTGAAATTCGCGATGACCAGGGCATCTGCCTGGTAAATCCCGATACTGACATGTTCATGCGCTACCGCGTTGCCGGGGCATACGACTCAAACATCGCCCTGCTCCTCACCAAAGGGAACGACCGGCTTGAAAGTTACCAGCAGATGTCAAAGGTATTATGCCATACAACTCTGCGGGGCAACGATCTCGGTACCAATCTGGAATTTCATTACGGGCTGGTCAACTGGTTCCTTGGCTATAATGTTATGGCCAAACCGACCACCCGCTTTGTCGTGCCGTATCTGACTCTGATCGGACTGCTGAAGGAAGAGGCCAGTAAGCTTGACCCGGTTTTCGCCTTTATCCAGATGAAGAAACAGTACGCCAAGCTGGTGGGTGAGCAGTTCCCCGATCAACCTGATGTAGCCAAGGCCATGTCGCAGACTCTTGATCGCAAGGGGACTCTGGTAACCCGCCCGATTGAAAAGTTTATCAACGATCCGCACCTTCTGTCAGGCTGGCTGAGTCTCAACCGGAAGAACTTCAAAATGGAAAAGGGCCAGGTCGTCTGGCTCAAAAATCCGCTGATTATTCTCGATGAAACGTACAAGTACCTGAACATGACCTATCGTGCCAGCGTACCGGCAGCCGAAATTATCTGGAATCATGATAACGAGGTATTGCAGAAGGCCCTTAGCTTCTACGCAACTCTTAACGACAAATTCAAGCTCGGCCCGGATGATCACGCCAAGCTGAACGATATTCTGCAGAAAGTGAAACCGCAGGGTGGCTATTCTACTGAATTATGGGCAGAAATCCGTGCATCGCACTTCGGTTTTGAAGCGGGAGTAGAGCTGCTGGGGATGCTGTTCCTGATTGCCGATAAAACCAACTTCTGGGATTTCCGGGTAGAAGAAGATCTTGAAGTAACAATCCCGGATTACCTGTTTGACGCCGAGTTGCAGGCGCGCATGAAAAAGATCCTGGTTCCGCCTCCATCTACGAAAGCCGATGAAGTCGTGGCGATCTGCGGCGGTATGTATTACGGTCAGGAAGCGCCTGGTCTGCCTACCTTCGTACACGAGGGTATGCATTTTGAGAAAGGGCAGGCGTTATATATCATCGAAGTTATGAAGATGTTCAATACGGTCCGGGCAACATTCTCCGGTACGATCGACAAGATTGTTATCCAGAGTGGCGATGGTTCCATTGTCCAGAAGGGGCAGCCGCTCTTCAAGATTACTCCGGATGAGAAATTTGTAGAAGTCGATCCAAAGGCGATTGAAAAAGAAAAACGTGAGCGAACAGCTGAATATCTTAAGGCTGTACTGTAAAATTAAAAAGAATGGCGATGAATCAAAGGCCAGGGCGGGGAGTGTCTCTTCTCCCCTGGCTTTTTATTTGAAAATTGAACCTTGTAAAAAATCTATTATTTGAGGTGTAAACAATATGAGCATCAACGACAGCAAACAGAAGTGGAATGAAAAAATAGCCAAAAGCCTCGCCAAGTCACCCGAGCGGATGGATCCGTTCCTGACCTCCTCTAACATCGAGATGGAGCGCTGCTTCACCCCCGGCTTCGACTATCCCGGCTACGAAGAACAGCTCGGCCTGCCGGGCGAATACCCCTACACTCGCGGCGTCCAGCCGACCATGTACCGCGGCCGTTTCTGGACCATGCGCCAGTACGCCGGGTTCGGCACCGCCAAAGAATCCAACGAACGCTACAAATACCTCCTCTCGGCCGGACAGACCGGGCTCTCCATCGCCTTCGACCTGCCGACCCAGATGGGCTACGACTCCGACGCCGGCATGAGCCTTGGTGAAGTCGGCAAAGTCGGCGTCGCCATCGACTCACTGGCCGACATGGAAATCCTCTTCGACGGCATCCCGCTCGACAAGGTCTCCACCTCCATGACCATCAACTCCACCGCCGCCATCCTGCTCTGCATGTACATCGCCGTCGCAGAAAAACAGGGCACCCCCGCCGACAAAATATCCGGCACCA
>JANYBN010000109.1 GCA_025360785.1 Geobacter sp. | reverse complement strand
AGCCGATTTTTCCGAGAGCGCTGCAAGAGCCCAAAAGGCGGGGTTCGATGCAGTACAGATCCACGCAGCCCACGGGTATTTACTCAGCCAATTTCTCTCACCCACGCATAATAAGAGAAAAGACGACTATGGCGGTAACCTCGAGAATCGTGCGCGTATCCTGCTTGAAGTGGTGAGGAGCGTACGCCAGGCGGTTGGAGCCGAGTATCCGATCTTGATCAAGATCAACTCGGAAGATTTTGAGGAAGGTGGTTTCACGAAGGAAGAGATGATTCAGGTGGCGGTCTCACTGGAAAAAGCAGGCGTCGATGCCATGGAATTAAGTGGAGGAACCAGAAACTCTGGCCGAAATATCCCCTTCCGACTCGGCCGATTGGATAATGAAGAGGATGAAGTCTATTATCGTGAAGCTGCAAGGCTCTACAAGGAGAAAATCAGTGTGCCACTGTTACTGGTTGGCGGGTTTCGCTCCTACTCGGTTGCGGAAATGCTGGTGAAAGAGGGGCTGACCGATTACGTATCCTTGTCTCGCCCTCTGGTCCGCGAACCTGATCTGATTCAACGTTGGAAATCTGGTGACAAACGAAAAGCAACCTGCATATCGTGCAATCTATGCTACAAACCAGCGCTTGAGGGGAAGGGCATCAGATGCGTTGTCGAAGAGGCTCTGAAAAGTAAACAAATTGGAAATCCTGCATAATATCAAGTCCGCGTATCGTGAGCAAAGCGGAGGCTGATCCCCCCCAACCCTTATGCTGATAAGTACTTGCTTGATTTGGAGAGAGCTTTTCTGATTTCAATCCAGTAGCCAGAAGGACGACATCTAAACATGATTACTGGAAAGACCAGGCTTTATGCCATCATAGCTGACCCCATTTCCCACGTCCGCACCCCAGAGGTATTCAACGAGCTTTTCTCACTGAACTGCTGTGATGCGGTCCTTGTCCCAATACAGGTTGCTCCAGAGGGGCTTGAGGCCGTCCTGACCGCTTTTCGTACCATGAAGAATCTAGGCGGTTTTGTCACGACGGTTCCGCACAAGACTGCGGTCGCCGCCCTCTGTGATGAACTTGGCGATGCCGGGCGTGCAATCGGTGCCGTTAACGCGGTGCGACGGGAAGCGGACGGCAGGCTGATCGGTAACATGTTTGACGGTGCCGGTTTTGTAGCCGGGTTGCGCTCCCAGGGGTATGATCCGGCTGGTCGCCGGGCACTGCTGATAGGTGCAGGCGGTGCAGCCGCAGCCATCGCTTTTGCTCTGGCAGAGGCTGGCGTAGCATCCCTGACGGTTGCCAACCGTACCCGTTCGAAGGCTGAAGAGATTGCGGTGCGGATAGCCAAATACTTTCCAGCTCGGCCGATCATGGTGGGAAATGCTGATCCGACCGATCACGATCTGGTGATAAATGCCACCTCGCTCGGTCTGAGAGCTGATGATCCGCTGCCGATTGATGCCACAATGTTGACACCCGCCATGACCGTTGCCGAAATCATTATGAAGCCAGAAACCACTCCCCTTCTGGCCGCAGCGAAGGCAAGGGGCTGTACCATTCATTACGGACGCCACATGCTTGATGAACAGGTCCGCCTGATAGCTGATTTTATCGGAGCGACGGGCTCTTGACAGGGATAGCCTCTCCGCCCGTGCTTCCCGACTGGCTAGACGCGGCGAAGTCGTAGATTGCTGGCCGGCAAGCGATAACCAACCACTACAAGAGGAGAAAGACACATGAATGTCATCGGAATCAACGGGAGTCCACGGAAGAAATGGAACACAGCTACACTTGTTACCAAGGCACTGGAAGGAGCAGCAGCACAAGGGAGCTGCAACGGAACAGTTTCATCTTTACGATCTGGATTTTAAGGGATGTAAAAGCTGCTTCGCCTGCAAAACACGTGGAGGGAACAGTTACGGGAAATGCGTCCTGAACGACGACCTGGCACCTGTACTGGAAAAAATAGCTGCTGCCGACGCCCTTGTAATCGGTTCGCCGATATACTTTGGTACTGTCACCGGTGAAACGCGCAGCTTTCTCGAACGCCTGCTCTTTCCGTACCTCACCTACACGATACCTTACGGAACGTTGTTCCCTAAAAAAATTAAGACCGGTTTCATCTACACTATGAATGTTCCGGAAGAGCTGAGCAAAGAATTCGGATACGAACAAATCTTCAAAACCAATGAGCGCTATGTGGAGATGCTCCTTGGTTCTGCCGAGACGTTGTGCGCCTTCGACACTTGCCAGGTTGACGATTATTCAAAAGTGGTGATCGAAAGCTTCGATCCGATTCACAAAGCTAAACGGCGTACAGAGGTATTACCGCTGGAATGTCAACGTGCTTTTGAGTTGGGGCAACGGTTGGCAGGAGCTGAGATCATAGCAGCTTAGTCGTGAAGAGTGGTGGCTCGGTGCTAGCAAAAAGACCGGTTGTTGAGGCGTTGAACTAAACTTAACGACAGCAAGTTCTATTCCCAAACGCTCCATACAACTGGCTCTGTTCGATTCCTACTTTCAACAGTCCAAACTGTACATCATTAGGATAAACTGATACATTTCAGGCCATATTCACTCAAGCCGCACATCGCGCGGTACAAATTTCGGTACAAGGCTTTGTACTAAAATGCTCTAGAGTTTAGAGTGCTAAATCGAAAAAGACAACAAGTTCAAATAGTTATGTGGCTACAAAATGTGATTCGGACACGGTTTAATTTCCCACCGTCTCCACCAAAAAATGCGTCGCAAGTGATTGTAATTACTAAAAAAATCACTCGCGACGCTTTTTTGTAACCCGCGTCCGAAAGTATCAGCAAAACTGCCTATAATCGCCCCTACTGGCAAGACAGTACAATGCTCGGTACAAAGCACCATTTATTCCTCTAAAACTAAGACGGATGGTTTTGCCTGGTTGGATAGGCCGGGATTTTTGAGACCGCTTTTGTCAGGGTTGGATGCTGATTGGGCGGCTTTTTTCATTTTGGAGATTGGGAATTAAGTAAGGTGTCCCCGGAATTTTGTGCCTACCAGGTTCCGGGAATCCCCTTTACACCGTAACCCTGGCAACGTTGGCCCTGCCATTTTCAACTGTTCGCTGATAATGTACCGCCGGCTTGCCAAAGGCCATGGCATAGCCGATCAGATTATTTTGAGGAATACCGAGCTTTGTGCGCAATTCGGGAACCAGATCATTAAAAGCCCATTTTGCAATTCCGCCCCAAACGGTGCCAACACCGAGACTCTGGGCAAATAGCTCAAAATAGGACAGGGCGATCAGGCAGTCTGCCATTGGAGAAACCCCATCCTTTGGTGCAGAGGCGATGATCATGTGCGGAGCACCCCGGAAGACGACATCAACACCATGTCCCTCCCACAATTTAACGAACTCTGCGATAAATTCCATCCCCGCAGGCAGTCTGTTTTCCCGCACGACCTTTATCAGTCCTGCCATGGTCTCTTCCCGGATCCTGGACATCTCGTCCTTGTTATCGATCACGGTAAATAAAACCTGACGGGAGTTATGGCCACTCGGGGCGTGCCAGGCGACGTCGAGCAATCGCTGCATCAGTTCTGGATCGAGGTTTTCATCATGGTAGCGCCGTACCGAGCGCCGCCCCTTGATCAGGATTTCGAGCTTGTCCGGATCAGGTAAGTTACCCTTAATGGGCCGACTGTCCTCAGCTTTTTTGCCGAGGATTGACAGGGCTCCGGTGGGGCAGATAGCAAGACAGTGCTGGCACTTGAAGCAGGTGGACTCTTTATCAACAGCGATGCTTGGATAGCTGTTCTCCATGTCAATAATCATCGCTGGACAGTCGGCTACACACAGGCCACATTTGTTACAAGTTTGCTTATCTATATTGAATGACAGCATGTTCTTTCCTCCAGAGAATTGTTCTTCAGTGTAAGTGTTGTTGATTGAAATGAAGACGTGACGTCACAGAGCTTGTTATTCTGCGAAGTCTGCATCCAATACCACACGATAGCGTGCCTTCCCTGATTCGAGATGATTGATAGCTTCGTTGATCCTGCTCATAGGGAAGTGTTCTACTTGAGCGGTTACTCTGTGATGGGCTGCGAATTCTAGCATCTGGGCAATTGTTGCAGGCGAACCTGTCGGGGGGCGGGCCTGAGATGCTACGCTGCCCCATAATAAGCTGAAACTCCTGAACCGGGATAGGTTGATCAGCCGCTCCGACCAAACGCAGCGTTCCCTTTGGCGCAAGCGTGTTGATCAATCCAGACCAATCGAGGGCACTTTTGCTCCTATCAATCCTTGGGGCTGAACATTCCCTTGATTTCTTTCTGTTTGAGTTTCTGTTCCGGACTCAATGCGAAATAGCAGACAGTACCCTCGGCGTTGAAGCATCCATTGCAAGCGACGCACGAGGAGGGTTTCAGATCTCCTCCCATCCATCGTTTCACTATTCCCGGTTCCCGAATCAGTGCCCGGCTCAGGGAAACGGCGGCGATTTTCGTTTCGGAAAGGACCAATTCTATGAGTGCGAGGTTTCTTAACCCACCCACCAGAATGACGGAAACCCCTGTCTCCGCCGCAAGCTGTTTCGCGGCTTCAAGGTGGTAGGCCTGGTGCCTGATGGACCGGCAGGCACCGTGCTCCCCTGCCAGGGTTCCGCCACTGACTTCGATAGCGTCCATTCCATTTCTCGCCAATTCCTTGGCTGTGATCAGAAAATCCGCCTCTTTCAGTCCATCCTCGCCGTCGAAATCCGAACTGTTCAATTTGACCCACACAGGGAAGTCCTTACCGCACACGGCCTTGGTTTCTTTCAGGATATCGACGACGATCCGTGTCATGCCCTCAGCACTACCGCCATAGATGTCGGTTCTCTTGTTGTAGATCGGGCTAAGGAACTTACTGATAAGATAGCCGTGAGCGCCATGAATCTGTACTCCGTCGAATCCGGCGATTTGCGCTCGGTGCGCGGCGGCTGCAAAGTCCTTGGCCAGACCTGTTATCTGTTCGGCTGAAAATGGTTCGGGCGTGATGCCGTTTACGGGATCGGTGACAGCGGAAGCACCATATACGGGTCGTTCGGGTGAATGGAGGAAGAGCTGGCTTCCCTGGTGCGAAATCTGAGCAACGATTTTCGTCCCATAGCGGTGGGCGTTGTCCGCGATCTGCCTCAACCCGGCAATAGCCGAATCGTCTTTCGCGAACACGGTACCTTGCATCGGATGATCCGAATCCGAGAACGTCATGTACCCTGTGACGATCAGTCCCACTTCGCCCTCGGCAAACTCCCGATGCAGTTTCAGCATGGCGGGGCTGGCTTCACCGTTAAGTGCCGTTCCTTCAAAGGTGGCGGATCGTATGATTCTGTTTTTTAACTGAATGCCGCCGACATGTGCCGGTTGGAATGCTTTGTTTCCCATGCCCTTCTCCTTTGGTGTACATTTTATAGTTTCTGTACCATTGGGGACGTCCTTCATATTTCCGCATTTGAATTCAAGTGAGATCCGAAGGGAGTTCTGGAAGTCTTAGGGACTTGGAATTTACCGGTAAACCAGTAAATTCCAAGTCCCCTATCTTCAGGAACGGTAACGAGCTGCCGGTTCGGCATTGCTGAAACCTGACGCAAGAACACCTCGCGCCTGCTCAAAAGCCTCCCATGCTGCTACTTCAGGAACGGGCGGGATTGTCACCAGCTCCTTGCGATCAAAACCAACCAACGCCGCGTCCACGAGATCCTCAACCTCCATCACGTTCGGAACCTTGCTGATGTCACCACCGGCGCGTTCAAAAATCTCCGTGCGCGTGGCTGCGGGCAGCACGGCCTGTATATACACGCCTTTCGATGTGACCTCGGCGGCGAGGCTCTGCGATAGTGTCAGCATATAGGACTTCGTGGCCGCGTAGATGCCGGGAGAGTATTCCGGCAGAAGAGCCAGCACGGATGCGATGTTGATGATCGAACCGCTGCCACGCTTTACCATTGAGCTGATGACGGCAGAAGCGAGCAAGGTGGGTGCGAGGACGTTGAGCTGAAGCAGCTTGTGCATCTCGGTTGGGTCGGCAGTTGTAAAATCACCGATCAATCCGGCGCCGGCGTTGTTGACGAGGATGTCAATAGCCGGCTCCGAACGCAGACGCTGGATGACCGATTCGAGTTGAGAGCTGTCGGTCAGATCGGCAGTGATGACCTCGATTAAAACGCCATGCGCCTGGATCAATTCAGTTGCGAGAGCGCTGAGACGGTCGGTCGCTCGCGCGACGAGGACAAGGTTGTGGCCACGAGCGGCCAAGCGGCGCGCATAGACTGCGCCGATGCCGCTTGAAGCGCCGGTAATAAGTGCGGTTGTCATAGATATTCTCCTTTGTGCTTCCAGCGATTGAATGCGCTGTCGGCGGTTGATGGTATAAGTTGCGTTGTCTGTGTCCTGTGACGGTGTCAGTCTCGTGCCGTCAAATGCAGCATCGTGTAATGCTCGTAATGGCCAACGCCATTCTTGACTATAGGGTCTTCTGATGTCAGCGCGGCGATATCCTGATCATCGGAAATTTGGTAAAGCGAGACGCCATAACCCTGTCCGTCATCAATCACGGGGCCGTGGGCGACAACAAGCCCTTGATCGAGCAGTTTGTTCAAGTAAGCACCATGCTGTTTCATCCATTCTTGTTCATCGGTAGACAGCGTTGCCAGGAAGTCCGCGCGAGGCGGTATAAATTTGCATAGGTAGTACTTCATCGTTGGATCTCCAATTGAGTAGTGTTGTTTGCTCATTCTGCTGAAGCGTGGCCGGCCGCCAAGCGCTTGCCCGCCTCCGCCGACAAGGTCAGTACCACGCTGGCGGGACGCATCATCACCATAAAATCGGTGATCTTGCCTTCCTGGTCGAACTCCACAAGATCGACGCCGAACAGGCTCTCGTCGCCGACGCGGGCGCAGAACTCCAGAACTGAGCCGCTTTCGTTGTCGAAGTGCCGTAGATACGTGAAATCCTGAAGGATGCTGAATACGGTACGCAGGATCGCTACCATTGTTTCCTTGCCATGATATGGCTCGATAGTTGCGGGATTCCGGAAGACAACATCTTCCGCAAGTATCTCAGGGAGTCGATCCCAATCCAGCGCATCAACGATGCGATGCCACTCTTTGAGCCCGGCCTGAGCGGCCGTATGCGGCTGCCCCGTCTGAGTTTGTGCTAGTGAATGTAAACCAAGTTCAGTCATTTCAATCTCCTTGTGTAAATCAGTTTATTATGATCGTAGAACACTACAAAAAGTGTGGATTTATAAGTGCCGTCTTAGATTGGCAGACCCATCTCCTTGCGGTAACTTTTCTCGAATGCTTTTTCAGGAACGTAGCGGCGCATCATGCGCAGTTTGCCCGAGGTTTTGCCGGGGGTGTAACGCAGCTTTAAACAACAATATTTATCGGTCGCAGCCTTCAACACTGCATCGGCCACGGCTTCCACCGGATCGCCTGCCGCGATGCCGTTGCGCCATATTGCATTCATGGCCGTGCGACCTTGTTCGTAAACTGGGGAAATTCGATCAGGCTGTATTCCGTTTTCTTCCAGGGCGGTGCGGGTAAAAGCTGGTTCAACCAGCAAAACACGTATGCCTAATGTGCGAACTTCGTGATCCAACGACTCGGAATAACCTTCGACGGCATGCTTGGTCGCGTTGTAGAGCGCCGTGTACGCTCCGGGCAGGAATCCGGCCACAGAGCTGATGTTGATAACACGACCGCTTCCTTGCTCCCGCATGATAGGCATAACTTCGTTCGTCATACGGATGATGCCGAAAACATTCACGTCGAACAGATCCTGCGCCTGACCGATTGATGACTCCTCGGCACCGCCGATCAAGCTGCGACCGGCATTATTGACGAGCACGTCAATCCGGCCTGCGCGACCGACAACATCCTTGACTACGTGCGTGACCGAGTCGTCATTGGTCACGTCGCATAGGAGCATTGTGATGCCCGATATCGGGGTCGCCACTGGCCGTCTGCTTGTCCCGAAAACCTGATACCCCGCTTTCGCGAGGGCTTGAGCCACTGCTTTACCAATTCCTGCCGCTGCGCCTGTAACCAATGCGACACCAAGACTTTTGTTGTTCATCGCTCTCTCCATATATGATATGTGTGGACTTAACTACTGAGTGTATGTTAGTATCATTTTGGTAGTGAGTCAATACTAAAATGATATTGACTGGAGATAAAGTGATATGAACTCAAAAAAATCTTCTACAAACATCTGTCCGATCGCGCGGACACTCGCTTTTCTAGGCGACGCCTGGACAATTCTGATCCTTCGGGATGCGAATATCGGGTCTACACGCTTCGATCAGTTCCGGAAGAGCCTAGGCATCGCCCCGACCATGCTGACTAACCGGCTAGAGACGCTGACCGAAGAGAAGCTGCTTGAAAAACGGCGATACTCGGATCGCCCGCCACGAGACGAGTACATTCTGACCGAGGCAGGGCGTGACTACTTACCAATACTCTACATGATAGCGGCTTGGGGGCAAAAGCATCGTGGTGAGGGCAAGCTGGCGCGTTTTCTGGATGCTGAGACAGGGATCGAAATCAAACCTGTTGCGATTGATGCTGTGTCAGGCGCAGAGATTGGGACACGCCCAATCCGTATGCTGGTACCTGAATAAGACCATTTAGGGAAATATTGGATAATTCAAATTTCATCCGAGTTCATCCTGTGTATCTGTGGCTAATTGCCGTTCCCAGGATTAAACGTAAAAGCCGGAAACCAATGAAGGTTCCCGGCTTTTTTTGCTTCTGCAGATCATATTAATCGGTTTACGCCGTCGCAACCGTTTTTTTCGGTTGAATGGTCATCTAGATTACTTCTGCAATTGTAGTGGCCGCCGGTGTTGTTGGTCGCCCAATCAGTGCGCTGAGTTGATGGCTTTCGTCAAATAAAGCTCCATTTGAGGCGCCTGTATCTGAATTCGCAAGCAATTCAGCGACTGGTTCAGGCAATCCCACCGTTAAAAGCAGTTGTTTATACTCGGACTCCGGCAGGTTTACATAACCGGTATTTTTTCCGGACTGGTGGGTGATTTCCGAGGCAAACTCCGTCAGGGTGTAGGATGTGTCGCCAGCCAGTTCATAGACACGACCAGCCTGGTTCTCGGCAGTCAACACCGTGGCTGCTGCTTCGGCATAATCAGCACGTGCGGCAGACGAAATCCTGCCGGCTCCGGCACAGCCATACACATTTCCGTGCTCCAGTGCCGAGGGGGCTCCGGCAGCATAATTTTCGCTATACCAGCCGTTACGCAGCAGCACATAAGAAATTCCGGATGCCCGGATGAATGCTTCCGTTGCCCTGTGTTCTTCGGCAAGCCCGAGTGAAGACGAATCTGCATGGAGAACGCTCGTGTAA
>JANYBN010000018.1 GCA_025360785.1 Geobacter sp. | reverse complement strand
TCAGAAAAAGACCATGGCGTGGTTGGAAGCTTTGAAGGGGAGGTCACCCGACTTAAAGTTCGGACTGATTACAAACGGGAATGTCTCGCTGGAGATGGTTCCGGTTGTTGAGCATGTTTTTGACGACGTCTGGGTTTCGATGGTCGGATTTCAGCCAGAAACGTATCGTAAAATAATGGGTATGGACATCAACAGGACAATGGCCTTTGTTGAGGCTTTAGTGAAAAATCGGCAAGTGTTGTTAACAACGAAATTTCTCGTTACGCCAACAAATCTGCATGAGGCCAATCTGTTTCTTGAATGGGTTGCTCTGGCCGCTCCGCACCAGTGCGCGTTTCAGGATGCTGAATCAATGAGTTATATTAATCTCAATACAAGGGATGCCTTCTGGCGCAAGATTATTTCCCGCACCGGAGCAGATGTCAGAAAGTTCATTTTGGCGCAAAAGGATGTCTTGCGAGCATCCGGAACTGTTATCCTGATTGACACAAGATGCCGCAACATTTACGGAATAACAGATGAGATTATTAGAGAGAGTGATGGTGTGGTTGTCTGGATGAGATCATAAGTATTTTGGTTGTAAATGCCACGTTTCGTTCCTCAACACAGTATTTACACTTTCAATATTGGCATCAAAAACCCACTCGAGGTTATTAATGATTGAACGTATAACAAACGGTGACCGCGAACTTGCATTGATACTCCGATCTGCCTATCGCAAAGACGGCATCGAATTCTTTACACCGGACACATATTCCCAGCAGATCGGTTACATGAACCGGCCACAGGATTATGTTATCCCGCCGCATGTTCACAACCCAGTGGTGCGGGAGGTTCATTTTACCAAAGAAGTTCTTTTCATTAAATCCGGCAAGGTGAGGGTGGATTTTTATGATGATGATCAGAACTACCTTGAAAGCCATATCCTTTATCAGGGTGATGTAGTTTTATTGGCTTACGGGGGCCATGGTTTCGAGATGCTGGAAGCGAGTGAGATAATCGAAGTCAAACAGGGTCCATACGCTGGGGATATGGATAAGACCCGCTTTTCTCCTGTTTCATCGGACAAGATCCGACTTAAGGAGTAGTGCATGGCAACGTCTGAATTTATTCCGGTCAACGAACCGTTGCTGGACGGCAATGAAAAAAAATACCTCTGCGAGTGTATCGATTCCGGGTGGATTTCATCTGAAGGCCCCTTCGTCAAGGAGTTTGAAGAAAAGTTTGCCGCAAGGGTTGACCGCCGTCACGGTATTGCCGTATGCAACGGTTCTGCGGCTCTGGATGCTGCAGTAGCGGCTCTTGGCATCGGTCCTGGCGATGAGGTTATACTGCCGACGTTCACTATCATATCTTGTGCCGCTGCAATCGTCAGGGCCGGAGCAACGCCGGTGGTGGTCGATTGTGATCCGGTCACCTGGAACATGGATGCAGATCAGGTTGCGGCCAAAATTACGGCCAGGACAAAAGCGATCATGGTCGTTCATATCTATGGGCTACCTGTGGATATGGATCCGATCCTGGCTTTGGCGAAGGAGCACGGACTTAAGATAATTGAAGACGCTGCCGAAATGCACGGACAGACGTACCGTGGTAAACCGTGCGGCAGTTTTGGTGATATCAGTACCTTTAGTTTTTATCCCAACAAGCATATCACCACCGGTGAGGGTGGCATGGTCGTGACGGATGATCCGCAACTGGCCGAACGCTGCCGTTCGCAGCGCAATCTCTGCTTTCAGCCGCACAAACGCTTTGTACATGAAGAGCTGGGGTGGAACTTCCGCATGACCAACCTCCAGGCCGCTCTCGGGGTGGCACAGTTGGAGCGTCTGGACGAGTTTGTGCTGCGCAAGCGGAGTATCGGTAGAAAATACACCGAACTGTTGGTCGGGACGCCGGGTGTTCATCTGCCGCCGGCGCAAGCGGAATACGCCGACAACATCTACTGGGTGTACGGATTGGTGCTGGATGATAGCATTCCTTTTGACGCCGTCGAAGCTATGTCCCGTTTGGGGAAATCAGGCATCGGCACGCGTCCCTTCTTCTGGCCCATGCACGAACAGCCGGTTTTTCACAAAATGGGTCTGTTTGCAGGTGAGCATTACCCGGTTGCCGAGCGCATCGCGCGCCGGGGTTTTTACATCCCAAGCGGCATGGCACTCACGGACGAACAGATAGAGCGATCCGCCGCAGCGGTAAAGGAAATCCTGAAATGAGTCAATTGTTTGATACCTATGCCCGCTATTATGATTTGCTTTATCGGGACAAAGACTATGCCGTCGAGTCAGATTATGTAGTCAATCATATCCGAATAAAAGAGCAGGATACCAAACGTATCCTGGAATTAGGTTGTGGTACCGGCGCCCATGCCGAGCATCTTGCGCGCATGGGCTACACCGTACATGGCGTGGATCTGAGTGAGGCCATGCTTGCCCGCGCCGAGGAACGCAAGGCTGCCTTGCCGCCTGAGGTGGCCGCCAGGCTGTCGTTTAGTCTGGGGGACGTTCGCACAGTGCGTTTGGGCAAAACTTACGATGCTGTTGTTTCTCTATTTCACGTGATGAGTTATCAGGCGACCAACGCCGATCTGGAAGCTGCTTTTGCAACGGCCTTTGTTCATTTGAAACCGGGAGGCTTGTTTCTGTTCGACTTCTGGTACGGCCCTTCAGTGTTGACCCAAAAAGCCGAAGTTCGTGTGAAACGTTTGGAAGACCATGACATCAAGGTAATCCGTATTGCCGAACCGGTGATGCATATCAATGAGAATGTCGTGGATGTTAACTATACCGTGTTCATCGAGGTTAAAGAGACAGGGAAAGTGGAGCAGGTGCGGGAAACGCATCGGATGAGGTATTTGTTTTTGCCGGAGCTTGAAAATGTTTTGCGCGGAGGTGGTTTTCAATTGGTGGTACCTCTGGCATGGATGACCGACTTACCGCCTAGTAGTGACCATTGGGCGGGATTTGTAGTTGCGTCGCGAGACCGGTTGCCGCAGCCATGAAGATTGTTGCGATACTAGAGAGTTTGATAACCGACGGTGGAGCGTTCAATCAGGCACAGAATGCCATTCTCCAAATGAAGCGTATTTGTGCCGGCGCTTTTGAATTTGAGGTGCTCACGACGAGAAGAGAAAACATCGAATATCTGAAAAAATTGGGGGTAAATGCAGAATATTTCAAATATTCAATTTTGGACAGGTTGATATCAAACGTTTTTTCGAGTCCTATGTGTCAGAGGATTCTAAACAGCTTGAAAATTACCGGACAATTTGAAGCTAAATTAGAGAAGCACGGCGCCGATCTGGCTTATTTTCTGACTTCATCGAAAAACTCAAATAAACTGCAAAAACTTAATTACATGACCACGGTGTTTGACTTGTGCCACCGCGATACTCCCGAGTTTCCGGAAGTGAGAAATTTCTGGGACTTTCATATCCGTGAGCAATATTTCAAGCATAGCCTGGCTCCGGCTCTGGTAGTTCTTACTGCGTCTGACCAGTTGTCGAATCTGATCTCATTAAGATACGGTGTCGATGGTGAGCGGCTGTTAGCAATGCCATTCTCGCCGTCACCATTTTTGGAGGATGATCTTTCATCTGATAAGAGTTTAGTCCTCGATACATACGATTTAAAAGAAGGGTATTACTTCTATCCTGCGCAGTTATGGGCACACAAAAACCATATACGTATTTTGGAAGCTCTGCTGATCTTGAGAGAAAAGGGGCACGAATGCCGGGTGGTTTTTACGGGTGGCGATCAAGGTAATCGGGCTCATGTGGAACGATTTGTTGCCCGGCATTCACTTGAGGGGCATGTCCGGTTTTTGGGATTTGTCCCGGAGGGGCATTTGCGAGGACTCTATGCGGCTTGCTTGGCTGTTGTCATGCCCACTTATTTTGGTCCGACTAATCTGCCGCCACTTGAAGCATGGATGACAGGAAAACCCTTGATTTATTCTTCTCACCTGATTGACGAGGTCGGTGAAGCCGCTCTCTGTGTGAATCCGGATGATCCTGGAGAGCTTGCTGACGCGATGCTGGCTTGCGATGATGCCAATGTGTGCGTTGGCCTAGTAACAGCTGGGCATATACGGCTTAAAGAAATAGAGCAGCAGCGCACTGATGCCGAGTTGAAGCTAAAGAAAATTTTGTTGCAGTTTGTGGCGAGAAGAAGGTGCTGGGCTTGATATGCCTAGCTGAATTAGGGAATAGTAAATAACCGGTTCAGGGTTCACAAGGGTATTCTGAAATCGATAAGAACGGGACAATAGTTCACTATGAAAAAAGCGACGCTGATAAAGATAATTGATAAACTGTTGCAAAAAATGGGGTTTGTCCGCGACCAACTTTCACTTGAGGCTGTTCTAAGGCGTTGCCGTGAACGGGGTACTCGGGTGACTACTGTGATTGACGTGGGAGCCTCCAACGGTTGCTGGTCCAGGCGCGTCGTAAAACTTTTCCCGAAGGCTTCTTTTCTCATGGTCGAGGCCCGCAGTGATCATGAAAAAGGGCTTCAAAAAACCGTGCGAAGCCATCCAGCTTTTGACTACATCATTGCTGCAGCGGGTAATCGGGTCGGCTCTATTTACTTTGATGCGACCCAATTGTTCGGGGGGCTGGCATCCGACACACCTTTCAAGCAAAATTGTATTGAAGTGCCGGTAACCACGATCGATATGCTGGTTCAGGAAAAGGGTCTGAAACCGCCTTTTCTGATCAAACTCGATACGCACGGTTTCGAGGTGCCGATCCTGGAAGGTGCCCGTGAAACACTGGCACAGAGCAGTCTGGTCATTCTTGAAACCTATAATTTCACAATAGCCGACCAGAGCCTCCGTTTTCACGAGATGTGCGCCCGGATGGAACAGTATGGACTGCGCTGTGTGGATATCTGCGAGCCGATGCACCGGCCGGCGGATGGCGTGTTCTGGCAGATAGACATTGTCTTTGCACCTGTTGTCGATGCAGCCTTTGCTTCCAACAGCTATGAATGACCTGCCCGTGGTTCTGCCATGGGTCACGGTTATAACTGTTGTCTACAACGATGCGGCCAACCTGAAGGCAACTATTGACAGCGTTGCAGCTCTTGATTATCCGCATCTGGAATATCGCGTGGTGGATGGTGGTTCCACTGATGGCACAACCGAGCTGATCAGGTGTCATGAAAATACGGTGATCACGGCCTGGACCAGCGAGCCGGACAACGGCATCTATGATGCCATGAACAAAGGCTGGCGTGCCTCCCGCAACGACAGCCTTATTATTTTTCTCGGTGCTGGCGATTTACTGTTGTCATTACCGGCTGATATGGCCTGCTTCCAGGGACGAGAAGTTCTTTATGGGCAGGTACTGATCGGCAGGCGCTGCTTCAAGCCATCGGCTGACTGGCGTCTGAAATGCGGAAATACCCTGCATCACCAGGCGATGCTCGTGCCCAAATCACTGCATATTGAACCGCCGTTCGACACGGTTTTCAAGATGTATGCGGATTTCGATTTCAACCAACGTCTGTTGAAACGCGGTGTGAGCTTTGTATATGCGGATGGTTTTCTGGCCTCGGCGCTTCCGGGTGGTTTCAGCAGCCGGAAGGATTACCGTGAGATGATGCGGGTGGTATTAAACAATTTCGGGCCGGCCTGGATGCTGACGGCTTTACTGTACCTTTCTTTGAGTCGGTTGCTTAGAATCTTATCCCGTGAGGCGCGGTCATGAAGATCGTCTTTCTGGCGCCATTCGGTATTCGCCCCAAGGGAACAGTCGCCGCCCGCATAGTTCCTCTGGCTGTTGAGCTTGAAAAACTCGGTCACAGCCTCGTTATAGTGGCACCTCCTTATACCAATCCTGAAGATTCCGGTAGGGAGGAACTGGTGGCCGGCATAAGGCTGCGGAACGTTAGACTGCCCCGCCTGCGCTCTGCGGCACTGGCCGCGCCGTTGCTCTCTTTGCGGCTGTACCGTGCCGTTCTGAAGGAAAGCCCGGATCTTGTGCATCTCTTCAAACCCAAGGGTTACAGCGGTCTGGCAGCACAACTGCTGACCATATGTCATCCCGACCTGCCACTGTTCATAGATTCGGATGACTGGGAAGGCAAGGCGGGAATGAACGAGCTGCAAAACTACTCGCTGCCCGAACGATTGCTGTTTGATTATCAGGAACGTCGTCTCCCCGGGTTGGCGCGGGGGGTCAGCGTTGCCAGCAAAGTGCTGCAGGAACGGATGAGCGATTTGGGTGTCGCAAATGGCCGACTCTTGTACCTCCCCAACTGTGTCACTGCGCCTCAGGCGGGGGATGGACTCCAGGCAAGACACAAGATGGGTATCGCCGTCGATCGACCGGTCGTTCTCCTGTATACACGTTTTTTCGAGTTTGATCAGGATCGCTTGGCCTGGTTGTGTGCCGAAATAATTCGTAACGCTCCGGAGGCATGCATTCTTGTGGTGGGCAAAGGCAGGCACGGGGAGGAAGAACAGCTGCAAAGGGCAGGGGAGCGGGCCGGGTTTGCCGATCGGCTGTTCATGGCGGGCTGGCTTGATCCTGCGGAGATCCCGGATTATCTGGCTGCCGGTGATGTGGCCATTTATCCCTTCTCGGATACCGTGGTTAACCGTGCCAAGTGCCCGGCAAAGCTGACTGAACTGTTGTGCGCCGGTCGTCCCGTGGTCGCGCACCGGGTCGGCATGGTCGCCGAATATGTCAGGGATGGCGTGTCCGGGATCCTCTGCGAGCCCGACGACTGGCAAGCCATGGCTGACAATGTGCTGGCATTGCTTGGTGATGCCGGACGGAGGAAACTTCTGGGCAGACAGGCACAAGAATGTATCCTCCGTGATTTCTCGTGGCCGGAGTTTGCCGCCCGTCTTGCCGACATGTACCGGATGACAACGACATCTTTGAGTTATCGAAGGATTATATAATGAAGCTGTCGATTATCACTCCCTGTCGCAATGCCGAACGCTTTATTGCGGAAACCATCGAAAGCGTTATATCCCAGCGGGGCGACTTTGAGTTGGAATATATCATTATCGACGGCGCCTCGACAGATCGCACTCCGGAGATTGCCAACGCGTATCGGGACCGCCTGGAATCTGGTGCTTTTCTTCCTTTGTGCCGCCGCGTTACCATGACTGTGTTGTCAGAACCGGACAGCGGTATGTATGACGCGCTTGCAAAAGGCTTTAGCCAGGTATCGGGCGAAGTGGTCGCCTATCTTAATGCCGATGACATCTACTTTCCCAATGCTCTTTCAACAGTTGCAGACGTTTTCAGGGAGCATCCCGAAGTTTATTGGACTTCCGGGATGTGTACCGTGCTAAATGAAGCGGGACAGGTAACCAGCACGCTCCTGCCGCTTGCCTACAGTCGAGACTTGATCCGCACCGGTGCGTACGGGCGTATTCATATCAACACAATCCAACAGGAATCCACCTTCTGGAGAGTTTCCCTGCTGGCGGATATGGACACTGTAAAGCTGAGTCGCTTCAAACTGGCCGGAGATTTTTATCTCTGGAGCTGTTTCGCCAGCCATGCCGAGTTGTGGATCATCCAGTCCTGCCTGGGAGGCTTCAGGAGCCATTCCGGACAACTCTCGCGTCAGCGGGATGCCTATCGTAGTGAGATGGATGCCATCGTCTGCGCTATTGGTCCGGTACAGCGGGCGCGGGCCTACCTGCAACTGCTGGGAACCTATTTTTTACCGGATCGTGTTAAGCGCTTGCTGAATCGGCGGATTTTGCATTACACCGGTGGTAGATGGAGCTGATACATACTAAATATCATGGATATTACGGGAATAACTATGACTTCTGAACGCAAAAAAAACCTTTTGGCATACAGTATCCTTCTGGCGCTGCTTCTATTGCTGTTTTCAAAGATCCTCTTCACGGGCAAGATCATCCGCGCACCGGATATTATCAATGAGTTCTATTGGCAAGTTAAGGATTATTATACCGCCCGTTTAGGTAATCTGTTCAGTCTGGAAAGTTTGACGCCTGACTGGAATATTTATATCAACAGTGGTCTTTCCAACGAGGGGGGCTTCGCGTCGCTGCAGTTTTTATTCTGGCGAACCCTGCTTTTTAATATGATTCCTGCACCGACTAGTGTGGCATGGTTCATCGTACTGCACCTGTTTGCTGGTGCCGCAGGTGTCTATTGTTGCTGCCGTCTGGCAGGAACCAGCCGCCCGGCAGCCTTTCTGGGCGGACTGGTGTTTGCTTTGGCCCCGGAGATTGTAACATTGATCAATGCCGGGCATGTCATGAAGCTTGCGACTATTGCCTATGCACCCTGGGCGTTCTATTTTTTGGAGAAGGGTTTCAACACCAGGCGGGCCATATATTTTTTGGCGACCGGCTTTGTGCTTGCCTTTCAGTTTTTTAACACCCATTGGCAAATTGCCTACTATACCTGTCTCTGTGTCGGCTCTTACGGTGTCCTCCGTACCCTGGGCCTTGTCATGTTCGAAGCGAAGGGCAACTCCCGCGAAATATGGAGGGTACTTGGACTCAATATGGTGGTGCTGATATTTTTCCTCAGTACCGTAGCCATTTCGCTGGCACCGCTGGCCAAATGGTCGCTTGACACAAACCGCGGCGCGCAGAGCGGCGCCAACCAAGGCAAAGGGGGACTTGATCGGGAGGAGGCGATGCAGTGGTCGATGCCGCCAGAGGAAATTGCCGCGTTCATCGTTCCGGGCATGTTCGGTATGTCGCGCCAGGAAGCTGGTGAAAACCCGGCTAACATTAATGCATATTACTGGGGCAGAATGGCTTTCACGCAAACTTTGAGCTACATGGGGCTGCTCCCATGGCTGTTGCTGCCATTGCCGTTGATCTTCAAACGGGACAAATACACCTGGCTGGCACTTGCCGGAATCATCGGAGCGATATTCTTTGCCATGGGTAAGTACACACCGTTCTACAACCTGCTCTTTGATGTCCTCCCCGGCATTAGCCGTTTCCGGGTACCCAAGATGATCATGTTTATTCCGGTTATCGGTCTTGGTGTGCTTGCCGCTCGCGGGTTTGATCTTATTATGATGCGGGATGGACTTGACCGCCGGTTGTTTGGACGCTATCTGGCCGGTTTGACGGTACTTCCGGTTGTACTCAGCTTGTCTGCACTTTTTGCAGTTGTTGGCAAACAAGCCATTATCAGTTTGATTTTTGACCGGATTTCGCAACCAACCCGATATGAAGAAGGGTTATACCTGATCGATCAACGCTGGAACAATGTGGTGCATGAATTGCTGGTAGCAGCCGGAATCGCTGCAGTAATTGCGGTAATAGTATGGGCGTATCGGCGTAACTATATGAATAATTTGCTGTTAGGCGGGCTGCTGATTGCGGTGTTTATAGGCGATACTGCTCGAATCAACAACAAATTTATGTTTCTGGTACCGGTCCCCGCCATGACAAAAGGGAAGGCAACTCCGGTCATGGATTTTATCATTAAGGATTCAAAACATTACAGGACGTTACCTGTTAGCGGGATTGACCCGATGCCGTTCGCAGCGCACGGTATTCCGGTGATGTTTACCTCAAACCCGGTTCAGAAACAGCGGTGGCAGGAAATTCTGGATATATTCACGTTGGATTCCCCGCTTACTGACATGCTCAACGTTAAATACATCGTATTCTCCGGGGCACAATATCAGCAGGAACGTGGTCAACTTTCTGGAAAATACGTGCCGGTCTTCACTTCTCCGGATGGCGGGGAGGTAGTGCTGGAAAACAGGAATGTTCTGCCAAAAGCCTGGCTTGTACCTTCGGTAATGAAGGTCGCAGACCAAAAGCAGTCATTGGGGATTTTGCAAAATACTAATTTCGATCCTCGTCAGATCGCACTGGTGGAGAATTCCCCACCGCTAGCGCTGCTGCCTCCAGGACAATCTTCGTCCATATCGGCGGGAGATGTCGCAGTTGTCCGCTATGAAGCAAAAAAGATTGAGCTGTTAGCCACCAACAGTGTTAACAGTCTGCTGGTGCTGGGCGAAAAATTTTACAAAGGCTGGCAGGCAACTGTTGACGGTAAAAAAGCCGAAATTGTGCCGGTCAATCATATCCTGCGCGGTGTCTACCTTTCCCCGGGGAAACATGCAGTTGAGTTTCATTTTGATCCGGTCCCCTTTAAAATCGGAAAATATCTGACTCTGGGTTCATTTGCTCTGTTTGCCGGGATGTTGCTTCGTGAGTGGTTCTTGCGTCGCGAAAAAGTTAAGGGACTAGAGGCAAAAGTTGACACAAGATGATATCAAACAGTACGGTTTGCAGCTGTTTCAGCCACGGCACGGCTATCGCTATTCGCTGGATCCCTTGCTGCTGGCACGTTTCTGCGCCGTAGTGAAGCCGGGTGGACGTATTGTTGATCTGGGTGCCGGATGCGGAATTATTTCGCTGCTGCTTGCCCGGATCAACCCGGAGGTTTCGGTGGTGGCGGTAGAAAACAGCTCGGAAATGGCAGCGCTTGTCGAACGGAATATTCAGCACAATGGCCTTGCAGGGAGAGTCTCGGTTAATGTTGAAGATGTTATCAATCTGAACAAATGCTATCCCGTTTCAAGCTTTGACCTGGTCGTATCCAATCCCCCCTTTCGAACAGCCGGGAGCGGCAAAGTCAGCCCCCGTGCCGGGCGTGACAGCGCCAGGCATGAAACAACTGCGGGACTTGCTGATTTTATTGCTGCTGCCAAATATCTGGTGAAACCATCAGGAAGGATCAGCTTTATCCAGCTTCCGTCTCGTTTGCCCGAATTCCTGTCGCTGGCCGCCCGGATGAACTTGTCTGTCTTGCGGTTGCGAATGATTCACAGTAATGCAGAGTCACCCGCAACCATGTTCATGGCGGAATTGGCCAAAGGGAGACGCACTGTGCCTGTAGTGGAATCGCCCTTATTTGTACGGGATATGGATGGGGAGTATACGGGTGAGGTGTGCCGGTAATCATGATAGTTCAAGAATAAAAGGCATCCTCAGTCGTGAGGATGCCTTTTTACATCAGAAGTTTTTAAGTCAGGGGATCACTCTTTGATCAGCAGAATCATCTCCATCGTATCACCATCTACAATGTGTATCGGGAAGCTGAGCGCCGTGTGGCCGTCTGGAATCGTCAGGCCATTCGCCGGAGGGTGAAGCGTGACCGGCGGGTTGATATTCATGATTACCCCCATCTGGGAGGCTTTGGCTGCAACATTGCCGCAGACAACGTTGACAAACTCCATTACGGTGTCTTCCAATATTTCCGCCGGTTCCTGATCGACGGAGGTCTCATTCAAAATCGCCTTGGCGATGGACTTTTGTAGTCCCTCTGAAACTGAGATAAGGTAGCGGGCTTCAACATCACCGCTCAGATCCATGGCTGCCAGCATGAAGTTAGAGGGGATAACCGTTGCCAGCGCACATTTGCCGGGCCGGAACTGCAGGTCAAGCACCCTGGTGATCATCTTGTAGGTTAAATCTGCGGTCATTTCCCATATTTTACCGTTGGCGGAGCTGATCGGAAGCTCGATGCCGTTTGAAACATACTGGGCTTGATCTGCCTTGAAGGCGTCAAGGTGTTTCCTCAGTTCGTCATCCGACAGTGCTCCGACCTGAACCAGTGCTTCGCCGATGTACAGATGGGTGTTTTTCTGGCGGGTAATGATATCATTCACCTGAGCGAGCGTCAAAAAGCCCATCTCGACCAGCAGATCACCAAGCCTCATGTCCTTGGACATCTGAACATTGTGGGCTTTCTGGATGTCTGCAAGGGTAATCAACCCCATAGATACGGCCATCTCGCCAAGTTTAAGGTTGTTCTTGTCCTGAAGGTTGATTGCGTTTAGCAGTGCTTCACTGGTGACAATATTTTGTTCGACCAGAAATTGTCCGAAAAATTTAACAGCCATAGTCAACCCCTTTGCTTATGTCATGAATTGGTATGAATCAGAGTTCCCGCAGAATCCGCAGGACGTTGTCGACCTCAAACGGCTTTGATATGACGTTTTTTGCGCCCAGTTTAAGCGCCTCGGTAAACTTGTCACCCACTCCGCCCAGCGATGTTACCATCACAACCTTGACCTCTTTATCCATGACCGCAAGCGTGCGTAGAGCCGTCAAACCGTCCATGCCGGGCATATTCATGTCCATGCAGATAATTTCCGGATTTTCGGTGTGATTCAACTTGATAGCCTCGGCGCCGTTTTTGGCGTGCCCGACGCAGGTGAAATCACCTGATTCGCTGATTATTCTTTCAAGTTGGCGCGCAACTGAGAGACTGTCATCAACTACGAGAACCTTTTTCATTTCCACGTTTCCTCCTGATGGGCTGACTGCTGTTGGTACCAGAGTATAAAAGCAGATTGGCACAAATCGACGATGAATGTATCTGAAAGCAAAACAAATGTCAAAAGTATGTTTGGCTTTTCATGCACAGATTATCTGTGCTATAAATGGTCAAAATCTTATCTCAAGGAGAACCCGTACGATGCAGAATGTTCATTTATCAGTATGCTTTAAAGGATTTATGGTTGCTGCGCTATTGTCATGCGGGAGTCTTGCTTCTGCTGCTGGAACTGAAGTGAAAAATGAGAGTGCCGCTGTCGCTGTTTCTATGTCTGCTGCTTCTCCGCAGGGAGCAATTGCGCGGGTTAACGGATCGGCTATCGATGCACTTGAACTGCGCCGGGCAAAAAAAGTGCTGCTGCGGGGACAGACAGTTCCGGCTGAGCAGCAGGCGGCGCTCGACAAACAGGCCATGGAACAGCTGATATCGGCGGAGCTATTGTATCAGGCTGCTGCGAAGCTGGAACTTAAGGATCTGGACAAGCAGATTGACGCCAAGGTGGCTCAGGGGAAGGCACGATTCAAGGACGAACAGGAATTCAAAAATGCAATCAAGGATCTGGAGATGGATGAAAAGGATCTGCGGGAATATACCCGCCGTGACCTTCTGATATCACATTTCGTTGAAACTACATTCGTGTCAAAGGCTTCAGTTTCAGATGCGGAAATCCGGGCCTTCTATGACAAAAATCCGGACAAATTCAAACGGAACGAAACCGTTAAAGCCAGCCATATACTGATCGGAACTGATAGTAATACATCTGCAGATGATAAGAAAAAGGCCCAGGAGAAGGCCGAAAAGCTTCGTAAAGAGCTGGCTGGTGGAGCAGACTTCGCTGCTCTGGCTAAAGGGAACTCGTCCTGCCCCAGCAGTCAAAAAGGTGGCGATCTCGGTTACTTCGGTAAAGGCCAAATGGTGCCGGCGTTTGAAAAAGCCGCCTTTGCGCTCAAGCCTGGTGAGATCAGTGATGTTGTCGAGACCCAGTTTGGCTATCACATCATCAAGCTGACTGAAAGAAAACCTGCCGAGACAGCCGATTACAAAGATGTAAAAGCAAAGATCGAGGAGTATCTCAAGGGGCAGAATGTAAATGAAGCCATCCAGAAATACATTGCGGACACCAGGAAAACTGCCAAGATTGAAATTCTTCTGAAATAAACAGGTGAAGCATAAAGCTGCTGCAGTATCTGAACGGCCATCCGGATTTATCCCGGTTGGCCGTTTTGTTTCAGTTATGGTTTAAATTGTTTTCACAGTTAAGACTGATATGGTAGTAATAAACGCTTCAAGGCGAATCTATGTCTGCATAATCAATTAAGTTCTATTTGTGCTGCTGCACTGCAAACTGACCTGTAGCAGCTCTTCTTGAAAAATGGGGTCATAATGAGATATTTGCTCCGTCTTTATTTACCGTCTGGTGTGGTTATGCCCCTCATTATGGCTGCCGTCCTGCTCTCTCTTACTGTTACGCCGCTTCATGCCGCCGCGCATGTCCCACGCATTCTGATTCTCAATTCATACAACACCGGCTATGACTGGTGGGAAGAAGAGATGGCGGGAGTGAATGATGTTTTTTCCAAGGCATTTCCGCGGGTTGAGCTGTATATAGAACATCTTGATGCCAAAAAATTTCCCACCAAGCAGCATTTTCCTGCCGAAGCCGGTCTGCTGGAAGCCAAGTACGTGAACCGCCGTATCGACGTAATTATCGCCATGGACAATGCCGCGCTGCAATTTGCGCTGCAGTACCGGCAGAGCATATCTCCCGGTACTCCGCTGGTTTTCTGCGGAATTAACGATTACGACCCTGCAATGATTTCCGGTCAGTCCCGGATTACGGGCGTTGCAGAATACCATGACTTTGTCGGTACATTGGGATTAGCTCTCCAGCTGCATCCGAACACCCATGATGTTGTTGTAATTCATGATTACACCGATACCGGTTTGGCAATACGCAGCGAACTGAAAAAGATGGCGCCGCGCTACCCTGAGGTGAAGCTCCGCTTTATTGATGAAATGCCCCTCGAAGAAACGGTTAGTAATCTAAAGTCTATCGCTCCAGGTAGCTTGGTACTGATGCTTTCGTATACGGTTGAAAAAGGTGGCCGAACTTTCAGTCACTCCGAGGCGGCTCGCCTGGTCAGCAGCGCCAGTCCGGTACCGGTATATTCAGTATACGCTGCGCAACTGGGCAACGGAGTCGTCGGCGGCCGGATGATGAAGGGCCAGATACAGGGGCAGAAGGCGGCGGAACTAGCTGTGCGAATCATCAGAGGGGAGGCTCCTGAAACGCTGCCGGTCATAACGGGTGATCTTTCACATCCGATGTTTGATTACCGTGTTCTTAACAGGTTTGGCATAAGTCACGCCAAGTTGCCTGCCGATACGATTTTGATCAATTCACCCCTTTCAACCTTTGCCATCAACAAGAATGCGGTCTGGTCGGGATCCCTGTTTACCATCTTCTGTGCGGTCGGTTTGATGGTTCTGGCTTTGAATATCCGCAAACGCAGGCGGCTTGAAGTGCAGCTGAGCTCAAAGATTGATCAGTATCAGGAGTCGCAGGAGGAGCTACAGGCGACAGAAGAGATGCTGCGGGCGCAGGTTGATGAATACGTGCAGAGCCAGGATGAACTCCAGGCAACAGAGGAGATGCTGCGGGAGCAGATAGGTGAATATCAGATCACCCATGATCAGTTGATGGCAACCGAGGAGATGCTGCGTGTTCAGCTGGAGGCGGTTGAAGAGAGTTCGCAGAAATTCAAGGCCGTTTTTGAACACTCTCCGATAACTGTTGCCCTTACCAGTCTGCCGGATGGAGCTTTTAGTGAGGTGAACCAGGCGTTCATCGGCATGTTCGGCTATTCTCGTGAGGAGGCGATCGGCAAAACCACCGTTGAACTTGGAGTCTGGCTGCATGAATCCTACCGGAACCGTTTTTTGAAACAACTGCGCGACAATGGGTATGTTCACAACTTCGAGACAGAGATGCGCCGCAAGAACGGTGAAGAGTTCACGGTACTCTTTTCAGGGGTGTTGCTGGAGATTGCCGGCAAGCCGTCTGTTCTGAGCGCAGTCATGGAGATCACGGAGCAGGTACGGCTCCAGAATCAACTGCACCAGTCGCAGAAGATGGATGTTGTCGGACAGTTGGCAGGCGGTATCGCACATGATTTCAATAACATGCTGGCCGGGATTATGGCCGCTGCCGAGCTGCTGAAGATTCGGATGCCGAGTGATGAGAAAAACCATAAAATGGTGGACACCATTATCGAAGCCACTTCCCGTTCTGCCGACCTGACCCGTGAATTGTTGACCTTCTCCCGCAAGGAGACAGCGGTTGCAAACCCGGTTCGCATCAATGAAGTAATTGCCGCCGTGATGAGTCTTCTGGTCCGCACAATCGATAAGCAGATTCAGCTTTCAGCCCGTCTGGATGAGAGTAATCCGGTCATAATGGGTGATCAGACACAGCTGCAGAATGCGCTGCTTAATCTGGGCGTTAATGCCCGTGACGCTATGCCTCAGGGTGGGGAGCTGCTCTTTGCAACCGTTACTAAAGTTCTGGATGAGGTTGCCTGCCGCTCTTTGGGGATCTCTCTGCAACCTGGCTGCTATCTTGAAATAGCGGTGTCCGATACCGGGGTCGGCATGACAAAATCCGTTATGGAGCATATCTTCGAGCCGTTTTTTACCACCAAGGCGGTAGGCAAGGGCACCGGACTCGGTTTGGCTGCGGTTTACGGGACCGTACTCAGTCATCATGGCGAATTAAATGTGCAGAGTGAACCTGGTGTCGGGTCGGTGTTTAAAATATATCTCCCGCTAATAGAGGAGGGAAAAGTTCCTCAGGCCTTTAACTGTGAGGCTGTTCCAGGTAGTGGCGGGGTTTTGCTGGTAGATGACGAAGAACTTCTGCGCGATGTTGGTCATGAGATGTTGGAAGATCTGGGCTACACGGTTTTTCTTGCCGAAAACGGGGAGCAGGCGCTGGAGGTTTATGCAGCTAACCGTGGCGATATCTCTCTGGTTATTCTGGATATGATTATGCCGAAGATGGGAGGCAAGGAAGCATTCCTGAAACTGCGCGAAGCTGCGCCAGAGCTGAATGTGCTGTTTTGTTCAGGATTCAGCCATGAAGGAACCGGCGACGAACTTGTGGGGCTGGGAGCCAGCGGTTTTATACAGAAACCGTATGGCCGGAGTGAACTGAGCCGGGCAGTAGCGGAGGCAATGGGACGATAAATATGATTATTAACTCTATTCGACAAAATACAATTCTGGTGGTTGAAGATGAGCAATATGTCAGAGAGTCACTGACTGCATATCTCGACGACATCGGTTATCGTGTGCTGGAGGCTGAAAACGGCTGTGTCGGGCTGGAGCTGTTTCGCAGCCTGCGCCCTGATATTGTCATGACTGATTTGCGGATGCCCGTTATGGACGGATTTGCCTTGGTAGAGTCTATTGCAGCAGAAGCAGAATTTACACCAATAGTGGTCGTTTCAGGGGTCGGGGCGGTCGATGAGGCGGTACGGGCTATGCGTCTAGGGGCCTGGGATTATATATCCAAGCCGATAGTTAGTTTTGAAGAGCTGCAGATTACCCTGGAACGTTCTCTTGAGCGCGCCAGGACAAAATATGAACTGGAGCGCCTGCGTCGTCACCTCTCTGAGGGAACTCTGGGGGATGAGACCGCTTTTAGCAGTATTGTCACCACCTCATCCAGGATGCGCGCTATCTTCCTGTACCTGGAGTCGGTTGCCCCTTCCCGCCAGCCGGTACTGATCACCGGAGAAACCGGCACAGGAAAGGAGCTGATTGCCAAGGCGGTCCACACTCTGAGCGGGCTTGGGGGGCCGTTTGTTGCGATCAATCTGGCAGGACTGGATGATACCATGTTCAGCGACACCCTCTTTGGCCATCAGCGAGGGGCCTATACCGGAGCTGACCGGGTCAGGGAGGGGATAATCAGGCAGGCTTCAGGTGGTACCCTTTTTCTGGATGAAATTGGTGATCTGTCACCAGTATCGCAGGTAAAACTGCTCCGGTTGCTCCAGGAGGGAGAATATCTTCCGCTCGGCTCCGATAAAGTACAGAAAAGTAACGCCAGAATTGTGGTTGCAACGCATGCCGATCTGAAAGGCAAGATGGAGAATGGCACATTCCGCCCCGATCTCTATTACCGGTTATGCAGTCATCGGGTTGAACTGCCTCCGCTTCGTGACCGTCCGGAGGATCTTCCGCTACTGACGGAGCATTTTCTGGAGAAGTCAGCCGTTCTGCTCGGCAAATCGACTCCTGTCGCTCCGGCGGAACTGAACAGCTATCTGGCAGCCTACCGGTTTCCCGGCAATATCCGTGAACTGGAGGCGTTCATTCATGATGCCGTTGCGCGCTCCGGAAGTCGTATTCTGCCGCTGGAGTCGATCATAAATGCGATCGGCAGTGATCTCCGTATTCCTGTGTCTGCCGCCCAGGCCATCAGCCATTGTCCGGTCTGTCCGTTCTCTGGAAAGTTTCCGACCCTCAAGGGCGCCGAGGATCTTCTGATCGCAGAGGCGCTGCGACTGGCCGACAACAATCAGCGATTGGCCGCCGCCTATCTGGGGATCACCCGCCAGGCTCTTAACAAACGGCTGTCACGGGCGGGATGATTAATAAGTTGCCGGTTCCTGCCTTGTAGACAGCAATAAGCTCAGCTGCTGCCCTAATTCCTTTATGTTGTACGGTTTTGCCATGGCACTATAAAAACCGTGGGAACTGTAGTCGGACATGATCGGATCGTTTGAATACCCGCTTGATACGATTAAGCAGGCCTTGGCATCAATAGCAAGAATCTGCTGTGCTGTTTCCTTGCCTCCTATGCCGCCCGGTATGGTCAGGTCCATAATAACTGCCGAGAAAGGCGCTCCCGATCTTATAGCCGCTTCATACCGCATTATTGCCTCTGAACCGTTCTCGCATGTAGTCACCTGATATCCCAGGTATTCCAGCATTTCCGACGTCATATCCCTGATCATCTCCTCGTCGTCCATGACCAGAATAGAGCCACCTGTATGATCACCTGTGGTCTGCGTGACAGAGTCGATTTGCTGCTGCGAGTATATCTTGCATATTGATGGAAGGTGAATCGTGAAGGTTGTCCCCCTGTCTACTGCAGAACTGGCGCCGATGTGGCCGCCATGCCTGCTTACTATCGAATGCACCGAGGCCAGTCCAAGCCCTTTTCCGGAAGACTTGGTTGTGAAATAGGGATCAAAGATTTTATTCAGAGTATCATCCGGAATCCCGCAGCCATGATCGCTGAATGATAATCTGACATAGCTGCCGCCCGGGAGGGCCAGAAGATTCTCGTCGTGCAGATTCTCATTTTGTGCCGTGACAGTCAGGGTCCCGCCTCCCGGCATCGCTTGCTTGGCGTTGATAATGATGTTGTGGAGTACCTGACTTATCTGTCCTTCATCCGCTTCGATGGCGTGAATTGAATCCGGAATTTCAATGGTTCCCATAACATTTGAGCCATGAAGCACAAGTGAAATGGTTTCGTTTACCAGCTGTTGAACTGAAATCTCCTTCTTGACCGGTTCGCCACCGCGAGCAAATGTGAGGAGCTGATGGGCGAGTGCAGTGGCCCGTGCAGATGCTTTGTCGGCTTCAGTCAGTGGCTTGAAAGCCTTGTGGTTGGCATCAAGGAACATCTTCGCAAATGATATGTTTCCTATGATTCCTGTCAGGATGTTGTTGAAATCGTGCGCAATACCTCCGGCGAGAATCCCCAGGGATTCCAGTTTTTCCATTTT
>JANYBN010000193.1 GCA_025360785.1 Geobacter sp. | reverse complement strand
TACTACAGTGATCTTATACCCCTTTGTAAACGACCACGTCACCTGGTTGGTCGATGAACAGGCGTATCCGCTGCTGGAAGAAAATTCATATATTCAACGTATTCTCTGCTATGATCTGACGTCGGTTCTGCAATTGCAGCGGGAACGTTTTGATACGATCATTAATCTTGAAAAAGTGCCTGGTGTTTGTGCTCTGGCTGACTCAATCTCTGCGTGGCGACGTTACGGTTTCCGGTTTGATGAACTGCATGGTGTGGCTGAAGCATACGACGGGTGTGAAAAAGTAGTGTCATTGTGCAAAGACGGTGATCTGAAACGTACTAATCATGGCAGTTTGCAGGAGTCGCTCTTGCAGGTTGTCGGAGCCAAGTGGGAGGGACAGGAGTACATCCTTGGTTATCACCCGAGAAACAAGGAAATATTTGATGTCGGACTTAATTGGGCTGTTGGCTCCAAGTGGCCAAACAAGGCATGGCCTGCAGGTAAATGGGAAGAGCTTAAGCAGTTGCTGGAAGGGAAGTACACTTTTTCGATGCAGCAAGGGATGGATGATCTTCATGCCTATATCGACTGGATAAATTCCTGTAGAACTCTGGTTACCAATGACAGTCTTGGTTTGCATATAGCTCTTGCGCTGAAGAAAAAGGTTGTTGTGTTGTATGGACCGACCAACCCTAATGAAACCTATTTCTATGGCCGTGGTGAGGTGTTGTGCTCTGATGCTAAACATGCATGTATTCCATGCTTAGAGCCGGTCTGTCGTCAGGAATCTCATTGTATGGAATTTATTTCAGCATCATCAGTCATGAGGTCTGTTGAGCGACTCTTGAATTGTGCGGAACAAAAATTTGACGGATTTTTGCAAGGATGATATTCTAAATCATGGCTCAAATAGATAATTTTAGAATTGACGGTCACAAGTTGATCTTTCACCCCTCCAGAGTTTCCCAATGGCTTGACGGCAAAATTATTTATCCTGTCTATATGGAAATATCTCCTTCCGGAACTTGCAACCACCGCTGTACATTCTGCGCAAAAGATTATATGGGATATCAGTTCCGCTTTCTTAACACGAATATATTGCTGAAGCGACTCACCGAGTTTGGCTCGTTTGGCGTTGGCAGTATAATGTATAGCGGCGAAGGAGAGCCGCTGCTGCACCGAGATATTGCGCAAATTGTTCAGCATACCAAGTCTGCCGGAATTGATGTTGCCATGTCAACAAATGGGGTGTATCTGGTGCAGGCTTTGGCAGAACAGATTCTTCCTTTTATGAGCTGGATCAAAGTAAGCATTAATGCCGGGTCTGCTTCTCGTTATTCAGTTATTCATGGTACAAAATCAAGTGATTTCGATCAGGTGTTAGAAAATATATCATCAGCCGCACTACTCATAAAAGATAGAGGATTGAAATGTACCTTGGGCACTCAGGCACTCCTTCTCCCGGAAAATGCTCATGAGATGGAACTGCTTGCGTCACGTGTAAAGGATGCCGGTGCGCGTTATCTGGTTGTAAAGCCTTATTCGCAGCATCATAAAAGTCATACACAAAAGTATGCGAATATGGACTATACCCCTTATCTGGAACTGTCAGAGAGGCTTGAGCACTTTAACGACAGCAACTTCAGCGTTGTATTCCGCATGAAAACCATCTTGAAGGCAAAGAGGGCAGAACGGGGGTATATGCGTTGTCTTGCCTTGCCGTTCTGGTCCTATATTGATTCAGAAGGAAATGTGTGGGGATGCAATTCCCATTTGGGCGATGAGCGCTTCCTTTACGGCAACATCCTCGAAGAGTCGTTTCATGATCTCTGGACTGGGGAGCGGAGGCGATGCTCTCAGGAGTTTGTCTCCAGTGAAATGAATCCTGAAGGTTGCCGTATGAACTGCCGAATGGATGAGATTAACTATTACCTATGGGAGCTGACACACCCTTCAGATCATGTCAATTTCATCTGATGCGTCGCATGACCTTGAATCAGGTGACCCAGAAATGACTAACACCTTCTTGTTCTCAATTATTATTCCGAATTATAACAAGGCTGAGAATTTATTGGCGCTGTTGTCTTCAATTTTTGATAACTATCCCTTTGATGATTTTGAAGTGTTTTTCATGGATGATGCATCTACGGATTCGTCTGTATTGGAGGCATCGCGGTTCCCGGTCCGCCTTTATACATCCAAAATACATTTGGGCCCTGCGGCCCTTAGAAATATAGCTGCAAAGGAAGCCAGCGGGGAGTATTTACTTCTTATTGATAGTGATGTAATTATCTCCCCGGAAACATTGGGTAACTTTAGAAAACTCTGCTTGACTCGAACTTTTGCAGCGCTGTCCGGGCTTGAAGTACTGCCTCCGGTTATTGAAAACTGGATAGGTAATTTCAGAACCTTGCAGATTCAGGATCAATGGGGAGTGTACCGAAAAAAAGAAACTGCTGTTGAGGCTTGGGGGTCGACCTTTGGTGCAATTCGGCGTGATCTGTTTCTGGACATTGGTGGTTTCAATGAATCGTATAAAGGTGCTGATGTAGAAGATCACGAACTTGCCGCTCGCATTCATAGAGAACAGATCATACTGTTTGCCCCGCAATTGACTTACCGCCATAGCTATTCCAGTGCTGTAGATTTGATGATAAAGCAGTTCAGGCGGGCATCACAGATGGTAAAGTTAAAGCAAAACGTTCTTTTTACTCATTCATTCTACGGCTGGAGATTCAAAATCAGCCATCTGCTTGCTGTTGCTGCTATTGCCGGTAGTACTG
>JANYBN010000188.1 GCA_025360785.1 Geobacter sp. | reverse complement strand
GATCCAACGTCGTCTGTCACTGCGCAGACCTATTCGACACCTATCTCTATCAGCACGACAAGCGTCCTCCGCTACTCGGCAACCGATCAGGCTGGAAATATCGAAACGCCAAAAACCGCCAACTACGAAATACACGTGGATGATATAACAGTAAACACCTTCACCATCAACGGCGGCGCAGCACTGACAAAAAACCCGATCGTCACTTTAAACATCTCGGCGTTTGATCCGTTCGGAGTTACCAAGATGCGCTTCTCTAATGACGGTGTTAACTACACCGCAGATGAACCGTACGCTACCACAAAGAATAATTGGGATCTGTTGGCAGGAGATGGCATCAAGGTGGTTTATGTCCGTTTTACCGATGGCAACGGCTTCCTCTATGCACCTGTAACTACCCAGATAAGACTTGACACGACACCGCCGGTAACTGCAGAATTTCCACAACCGGCCGGTATATATGTCAATCCCATCAATGTGACCCTGACGGCAAACGAACCGGGGAGCGTCATAAAGTATACGATTGATAATAGCGATCCAATTACATCGTCATCCGTTCTTATTTATAACGGCTCGATAACCATGAATACATCAACAATATTGAAGTATTTCTCTACAGATCCTGCTGGCAACAGTGAAGCAGTAAATTCGGTAACCTACACCTTCAATCCTGCTACTATTGCCGCATCAATTGCCATAAATTACGGGATGGCAACAACAAACGACAAAAATGTAACCGTAAACGTATCGGCAAATGGTGCAACCAACATGCAGTTTTCAAATGATGGTATTAATTACGGAAATGTAATGCCATACGCAGCCGGTGCAACAACATGGGTGCTGGATCCTGCTGACGGCAATAAGTCCGTATTCGCCAGGTTCACCAACAGTACCGGCAATTTACTGAATGTTGCATCTGCCCAAATTATTCTGGACACAATCAATCCACAGACATTAGTCAATCCCGCACCTGGAGTCTACAACAGCCCGTTCTCTGTTTCTTTGGCGGCAAATGAACCGGTTAACTTTATCAAGTACACAACAAACGGTGACGATCCTGCGACATCTGCTGCCGCCGTTATCTACAACCCAAATAATCCGGTCAATGTAAGTGCGACCATGACTCTGAAGTACTTTGCACAAGATGTTGCCGGAAACAGTGAGACTGTCAAAAGCGGCACTTACATTATCCACACCGGCGATTTGTCCGTGAATACTTTTAAAATTAACGGTGGCGCTGTTGCCACGAATGATGCTTTGGTAACCATGACGATTAACGCTACTGACGAGTATGGTGTTACAAAAATGCGTTTTTCCTTTGATGGCACTACCTATTCGCAAGATGAGCAATACGCAACCAGCAAGACCCTGACTCTTTCAAACGGTGATGGCGCCAAGAGCGTTTATGCCAGGTTTACTGATGGTGCCGGCAGGCTGTACGATGCAGTCATTGCACAGATTATTCTTGATACAATTGCCCCTGTGACATCTGCAAATCCACCGTCAGAAACTAACAGCCTGACGCCAATTTCAGTCGTTCTGACAGCTAACGGCACCGGATCAGGAATAGCTTCTATTCGGTATACCTTTGATGGTTCTGATCCACTGACTTCTACTTCAGCTGTGACATACGCTTCAGCAATTCAGATAGCATCTAATACAGAACTTACCATTAGATACTACGCAACCGATTTGGCAGGTAATAAGGAAGCTGTTCGTACTGCCACCTATAAGGTCACTCATCCGGGAGACTTAACGGCATCTGTATCCATTAATTCTGGTGAAACTGTCACGGTAAAACCGGAGGTAATCCTCAAGCTGTCTGCAACTGATGAAACCGGAGTTGCCGCAATGCAGTTTTCTAACGATGGCATTACCTACAGCGCTTTTGAGACATACCCGGCAACTCCCGCAACAAAAGCGTGGACACTGACACCTGGGGAGGGGCTGAAGACGGTGTACGTAAAATTCAAGGATAACTCCGGAAATATTTACGATCCCAAGACTGCTCAGGTAACCCTTGCATTCAAAAATGGTATGCTGCCGGGAACCACCAGCCAGCTGGCAAGCGCGATGAAAGCCCTCCAGATCGCAAAGGGGAATATAGTCGCAACACCAGCCGATATAGCTCATGCCGACGTGGCACCGTTTGTTAATGGCGCACCGAAACCGGATGGGAAAATTGACCTGGGTGACGTCTATGTGTTGTTGCTCAATCTGGTTGGAGTGTTGGGATTTTAACTACCAGCCTCACTCCATGAACAAATGGAGTGAGGCTTTATTATCAACAGGAGGATTTGAGATATGAAATACTTTTTTTTAACAACTATGGCTGCATTAACAATGTCCTTACTATTGGCTGGTTGCGGCGGTGGCGGATCGCCGGCTACAGTAAAGGCAACAACTACGGTTTACCTGTTTGGTGCTATGTCATCATCAAGTAAAATTGTAACTATACATTCCGAACTGACTGTTCCTGAAGGAATAATGGTAAATTATTCGTCACCACCAGGCGCAACAACCGGTAAATTTCCTCTTAGAAGCGGCTCAATTGTACCTTCCGGCCCAGTAAAGGTTGCGCAGAGTGATATTACTGCGGACTATAATTTGTCTGATCGTAAACTTACCATCGACTATGTCAATACTCCCGACTTTGCTGCCGCTACCGAGAGCAGCAAAAAAATTCGAAGTGGCGTTACCGGTAACGGTGTGGAAATTGCGATCTTAAACTTCAAGTTGACCACGCCGAATTCTATTCCGGTACTACCATCACCATGGCAGGACATTAACGCTTCAATTTATGAAGAAACCAGTTCCTTATCTATCATCAATAGTACCGGTCTCAAGCTCAATTTCATAACAGCATTTAAACCATAATCCACAAAAATCTATCATCATAACAAGAATCTAAAAGCCTCCTTATAAGGGAGGCTTTTTTTAAATCACCATCAACACCCATGATTTCCCCCTAGAAATGGGGGCAAACCAGTCACTGTTACAAAGACATAAAAATCGTAACAACCACTTTATTCACGGATGGTGGACAATAATAAATGCCATGATAAAATTGATGTTGCCGATACTGGCGTGTGCATCGTTTATTTTGGAAAGCTGTTGAGTGTAAGGGCAAACAGAATCAATTTAATGGAGGTTGAAAACATGAAGTTACCGTCCGGAAGTATACTGCACAGAATCATCACCTGTTTATGCATTACTGCAAGCTTGGTAGCACCCTGCGCTTTTGCGGCTGACTCAAAACCAAAGTCCGAAGAGCAGAAAGTTCTGTACGCCATCGGTCTGCTCGTATCCCGTTCGCTTTCCGTATTCAACCTTACCCCATCAGAAATTGAGTTTGTCAAAGAGGGGCTTACTGATGCCACTGTCGGCAAGCAACCCGAAGTAGAACTATCTGCCTACAATGAGAAAGTTCAGGAGTTGGCACGGACGCGCCGTAAAGCCCATGGTGATATACTTGCCGCCGCCGGCAAGGAGTTTATAGAAAAGGCCGCCAAGGAAAAGGGCGCCATTAAAACCGACTCGGGCCTTGTCTATCTTTCGCTTAAGGACGGTAGCGGCGACAGCCCAAAAGCAACCGATACGGTCAAAGTCAACTACCGCGGCACCCTGATCGACGGGAAAGAATTCGACAGTTCCTACAAACGCGGCAAGCCGATCGAGTTCAGGCTGGATGGTGTCATCAAGTGCTGGACAGAAGGGTTACAGAAAATGAAACCGGGCGGTAAGGCCAAACTAGTCTGCCCTGCTTCAATAGCTTATGGCGACACCGGTGCTGGAGATCTTATTCTACCGGGAGCCACACTGGTATTTGAAGTGGAGCTGCTTGAAATCCATAAATAAACTAAAGCGGAATCGGGATAAAGCTACTATCCATAAAATCTGCTTTTCAGTTTAATGGATTGATAAAACTGGCAACGGTGGTAAAGTCAACGTTGCCGGTTTTCTTTTTGCTGCCAGAAATACAAGCGCATCATTGCATTCCATCAACAATGCGTTCCAAGGAGCTCACTATGCATCTGTTGTCGTCATCCAGAATATTTGCAGCATCACTGATTATACTATCCTGGTCTAGTTCTGTTCTAGCTGCTGCAACAGTGTCTATTAACACATCCGGTGATAAATCATATTCAGTTCAAGGTTCAGGAATGAGTGGAGTTGCCGGCCTTCAGCTCAACATAAAGTATGATTCCACCTCACTTAACACACCTACTGTTACTCAAGGTGGACTTGTTGCCGGGGCAATGCTTGCAGCAAACACCTCAAATCCAGGTTCAATTTCAATTGCAATCATCAGTACCCGCCCCTTTTCCGACAGTGGCCAGATTGCGACCATTTCTTTCGCATCTAAAACTGGAAGCGGCGGTATCATATCGGCAAATGTAAACATGATCAACAGCCAGCAAGCTGTGGTGCCGGCATCCATAAGCGTTGCCGGTGGATCAGACAGTAGTGTAGCTGGACTGCCAAATACTGCTGCCGGGCTTCCGTTCAGTCAACCGTCAGAGACGAACCCTGTTAAATCCACACAAACCAGCCAATCAAGCACATCTGCCACAACAAATCCAACCTATCCCGGCACTATTACACTACCTGCGGATCTTCAGCAGCAGACCGATACACAAACTGCAACTACACCTGCGACTGCTCCCATTTATACAGCAGCACAAGCAGCAGCAAGAAGTACGGAACAAGCACAACTATCCGAAAAGCCTGCCACTGAAATGAAATCCGAGGAAACACCGCAATATATTGTCTACAAGGGGATTTCAGATCGATTCAAACTGTATAAAGGCAGAAAAAAACTTTCTGATGTCGTGGCACTCTTTGACAAGAAGGTCGCCCAAAACATAAAACAGGAACCGGCAGTACTGTTGAGCGATGGGAAAGTCAAAGCGACTCTGACCGTCGATATTCCTGTCAGAATAAGCTCTTCACCAAATTTTGCCGTGAATGGCGGAAAGCTTGTTTCATTCAAGCAGGATAAAGCAGTCAAAGGACGCTGGATTGTTGAGGTTTTACCCGAGGCGGGTGCTGTAAAGACTATCATGACAATAATCGCCGGAGTCGAAGAGTTTGAATACCCTCTTACTGTTGCCCCACCGATGAAAACTAAACTGACTCTGGATGAAAGCGGCTGGAACAGATTTTTAAAGGATGCTGGTACTACAAAAATACCATTGCACGATTTGAACAATGATGGTGTGCGGGATTATATGGACGAGTATATTTTTGTTGCCAACTATCTTGCAGGAATTAAATCGGCGCCTGCCAAACCAACTGCCGTAAAAGATCCGAAAAAGAAATAAAATCCGACAACATCGCCAGGGCGTATGCAATACACCCTGGCGACATCATCCTACCCTGTCATAGATATTAGTTCCTCGTATGTCGTCACCCCTTCAAGCATCTTGTTGATTGCAATTTCGCGCAGAGTTACCAGACCTTCCTGACTAGCAGCCTCAACCACAGTGGCAAGCCCGACGGAACCTGATACCAGCGCTTTTAACCTGTCATTCATATCCATTACCTCAAAAAGACCGCTGCGACCTTTGTAACCGGTACCACGACACTCTTTGCACCCCTCTCCTTCCCACACGTCATACGACTTTTCCGGCAACTGCAGATAATCGCATTCGTCCTGAGAAAGAGTGCGTATTTTTTTGCAGTGTGGACAGATTTTGCGGACAAGACGCTGAGCGACAATTCCCAGCACGGTAGCAGAAATCAGGAATGGCGGAACGCCCAGATCAAGAAGGCGGATGATGGTTGATGCTGAGTCATTGGTATGCAATGTGGAAAGCACCAGATGTCCTGTCAAGGCGGCTTGAACAGCATTCTCTGCCGTCTCGCGATCACGGATTTCACCGATCATTATGATGTCGGGATCCTGACGCAGAATATTGCGCAGAATTGTATCAAAACTAACGCCAATGCCATGCTGAACGCCGATCTGGTTAAACTCCTCCATAACCATCTCAATCGGGTCCTCAACCGTAACGATGTTAACCTCCGGCGAAGAGAGTGACCTGAGCGAGGAATAGAGGGTGGTCGTCTTGCCGCTGCCGGTTGGGCCGGTAACCAGAATGATTCCGTTCGGTCGGCGCAGAAACGAGTTATAGAGCATCAATTCACGCGGATAAAATCCCATACTGTCCAGTTCCTGCAGCAGGATATCGGGATCGAAAACCCTTATGACCACTTTTTCACCAAAGGCGACCGGTACGGTAGATACACGCAGTTCAATATCCTTGTTGTTGAAGTTGGTCTTGATACGACCATCCTGAGGACGACGTTTTTCGGCTAAATCCATACGAGAGAGCATCTTTATGCGCGAGACGATAGGGGCATGCAGTGGTTTTGGTATTACATGAATATTGTGCATGACACCGTCGATACGGAAACGAATCAGCGAAGTTTCACGTTTCGGCTCGATGTGAATATCACTGGCGTGCTGATCGAATGCGTAATTAAGGAGAAACTCGACTGCTGAGACCACATGCTTGTCAGTTCCCTCGATGTCCTGATGCCCTTTAAGTTTAAAAAACTGCTCAAGATTTCCCAGATCTACTGATGATGACGCCTCAGACTCAGCGGCGACAACTGATGCACGGAATCCGTAAAACTCACGCAGAATCTTAAGAATATCGCTTTTCGAGCTGAGTACGCGTTTTATTTCCAGGCGTCTTGCAGATGCCAAATCATTGACAATCGCCT
>JANYBN010000181.1 GCA_025360785.1 Geobacter sp. | reverse complement strand
GTGAACTCACAGAAAAGTCGCCGGGCATTGGCTACTCGTTTCGAGAACTGAGAAAGCACCACTTCTGTTGTAAGCCATGGTCTTGACAGTTGAATTATTTAGCCATGATGGAGGTTTGATTTTTTAATTGATTGACAATATTTCTGCTGGTTGTCAGATTATCTGGACTCGGTTGGTAGGAGGTTTTTTAAATTAATATGGGCGGTGAGTTTTCGCGAACTCACCGCCCTTTTGCATCTTGGGGTGACTCCCCATACTACAAACGAGGTCCAATGATAGATTTTGTTGCCGTTCAACTCAAGGATATTTTTGAGCAAGGTAAGGATTTCCAGTGGGTTCGCCCCGTAGCCTGTTTGAAATGCCACCATTACAAGGTTTGGGGGCATGGTTTCGTCCCTCGTTTTTTTGATGGTTTTGTTTTCTGCCTGTACATGAAGTGCTACCGATGCCCCCTGTGTCGTTGTGTTATGACCTCCCGCCCCGATACCCATTTCAGCCGAATCCGTTGCTGCAAAGAAACCATCCGTGCTTTGCTTGCTCTCCGCATAACAACAGGCCGCTGGCAACCTTCTACCCTACCTCCATCCCGCATGCGCCATTGGATGGCGAACTTGGCTCGCCAAGCCATTGCCCACTTGACAGAGACTTGGAACGAAGGGTTGATAGCCGCCTTTGACCCTTTGATTGCGATGCGTATTATCCCGGTAAGCCGGTCCATGTAATCCCGCAATAGCGATCACCCCATAACCACCCCAGTGACCTCTGCCGCTGTTTTCCCCTTTCCCCTGATATATGGTCGGTCATCATCACCAATTATCAGCAAAGGAGTCATTTTATGACCGAAGACGAGAAGAAGCAGGTGGCGGTATTCCGATACGGCATCATTAACGAGTTTGTTGGTGGACGTCGCTTAGATCATGGGGAGCAAGAACAGCTCTTGGCGGAGAAGTGCGCCCACCGTTGGTTTATACCCTTTTCCGGTAGGAGCCGTATCAGTCGCAGCACACTCTTGCGCTGGGTACGGCTCTACTGGGGAAGCAATAATAAACTTGAATCCCTCTACCCGAAGGACAGAAATGACAACGGTCAGGTTCGGGCGCTGGATGAAGATACCTGTCTGGCATTGGCTGATTTACGCCGCCAGATGCCGAAGTTGACAATCGTAGAGTTGATCAAACTCATGCACCAGAAAGATTTGGTGACCGTCGGAACAGCCCTGAACCTCAGTACTGTCTACCGTTTCCTTCACAGCAACAATCTGATGGCCAAAGAGCAGGCGACTCCAACCGACCGGCGCAAGTTTGAGGTGGAGTTGCCCAATGATATGTGGCAAAGCGACGTCATGCACGGCCCGCATATCACCTCTGGCAGTAAACAGCACAAATGCTACCTGATCGCCTTTATCGATGATCATTCCCGCTTGGTACCACACGGGCAGTTTTACCTATCCGAAGCGGTGGTCCCCTTTATGAATGCCTTTGCTGCTGCCATCTCCAAACGGGGCCTCCCCAGAAAGCTCTATGTCGATAACGGTTCGGCATTCCGGTCCCGACAGCTTGAATATACTACTGCCGCATTGGGTATCGCCCTGATACATGCAAAGCCATATCAGCCCCAGGGAAAGGGGAAGATCGAAAGGTTCTTCAAAACAGTACGCACCCAATTCCTCCCCGCATTTAGCGGTACCACCCTGGAAGAGATAAACACAGCCTTCGACCTCTGGCTCGGCGAGTATCATAGCCGTGAGCACAGCTCCACCAAACAAAGCCCATTCAAACGTTTTACCAGCAAGATGGAGTGCCTGCGGGCGGCTCCTGACAACTTGCGAGACTATTTCCGCAAGACAGTTCGGCGCCGGGTCAACAAAGATCGGACCGTGGTAGTGGATTGCCGACTTTACGAGGCTCCGGTGGAACTGATTGGCAAACGGGTGGAAATACTCTACTTCGAGGAGAGTCCGGAACAGGTGGAGATCCGCTGCGGCAGTACATCATATGGGACGATCAGACAAGTAGATCTGCATGTCAACAATCGGGT
>JANYBN010000177.1 GCA_025360785.1 Geobacter sp. | reverse complement strand
CAAAACTTGGGTTGCAATCAAAGAAAAAGACTTTTTTTCTGTTTTTATTTCCGCCGTTAAAAGGTTCGATAAGATCAACTAAAAATCTTCTGCTCTTTACCCATGCCGACTTTTCCGGAGCTTGTGCTAAGTAATTGATTATAGTTGAACATATATCTAAATCCATATCGCCAGGTATGAGATACATATTAACCGGCATTCCGTCGTTGTAGTCTGCAACTTTCACAAAATATTCGGTTTCATCTCCTAATTTACCAAAACGAGACTTGTCGTATCTAGCTTTTATGTAGCTGGCAATTGTTCTTTGATTGTCATAACATTTTTGTAAATTGATTTCGCCTTTTCCATTTCCACCCAACAGCATTTCTGAAACATTTGCTTGAGGGCATAAATCAACGACAACAACATCTTCGTCAGGATGTGTAAGCGCATATTCAGATGCAAGGATGAACGTTATAAACGTTTTACCAACGCCACCCTTGTTATTCCATACCATATATTTCATATATGTATCTCCCGATATACTAAAAAATTCCGCCAATAATTTCTCACAACTATAGGCAAAAGTAAATAAATTACTTCAGGCTTTGTGCCCCTCAAGGGCGCTCGGCTCTCGGTGTTAATTCGGTCTTTTTATTCTTGGTATAACGGGCCGGCAGTTGACCCGCCGTTTTTGGGCGGGTCTAACTTTCTGGTTGGAAATTTGTTTTTTCTCGTGTTGCTTTGTCCATGATGTCTGACGCTGGAGGCAGGTTTAGGCGGCTCGGAGTTTTTTCGTTTGTTCGGTTGAGTGGGATGGTGTGCGGCCTGCTCGCTTTGGTTGCTCCCTTCCAATGTCTAAAAGTGCTTCTGGATGACGGGATGCTACCCGTAAAAGCACACGTGCCGGGCCTTCCGGTTTGCGTCGGCCTTGTTCCCAGTTTCTCAATGTACCTACACTGATTCCCACAAGGTCTGCAAATTTATCCTGTGAAAGCCCAAATTGCTCACGTAAAGCACGAACCTCGGTTTCCGGGAATTCAAATGTTCGAGAGGGCTGCATTGTGCCTTTCATTATCTCTGCGCCTTGCTTCACGCTTGCTAACAGTTCCTGAAAAAGTTCATCATTCATGATATTCCTCCTCAACGATCTTCTTGAGTTGTTTAAGTTGGTCTTGTGTCAGGTTCTCCTGCACGTTTTTGGGATACATAAACAACAGCAGAATAGTACCTCTCTCCGTAAACCAGTAGTAGATTACTCGTGCGCCCCCACTTTTACCACGTCCTTCCAAACCCCATCGTACTTTGCGGAGACCACCGCCGCGGGGAATAACTTTCCCCGCATCAGGTCGCTCCAGTAATGTCTCCTGAAACAGACGATATTCCTCGTCAGATAGGTTGGATAAAAGCTGTTTGGTAAATATCGGGGTTTCGATAATGATCATGAGGTGAATATACGTCATTGACGCAGTCAATGCAACGGAGAATTTTTAAAAAAGGAGAAGCTGCCATAGGAAGCTGCCATAGGGGTCAGTAGGAAGCTGCCATAGGGGTCAGGGCTACATAATTCAGAAGCTGCCAAAGGGGTCAGGGCTACATAATTCATATTTTCAGTATTCCCTTCACCTGATCGACCTTCTCCTTCAAACCATTTTCCTGCTCCATTTTCAGAATGAATCTGCGGCTGGCCTCTGTGATCGCCGATTCTCGAACTGCAAAAAGCTGGCTGATGTCCTTTAATTTTGCACCGCTATATTTGTGGCAGATATGAATGCTTGCATTTCTAGCCAGTTTCTCGTTGTCGTCAAACTTGTCTTGAACCACCCTGATGATCTCCTCCGGCGAAGGCCGGACCGCAAACTGCCGCAGTGCAGGGAGGTTTCTGCTGGGCTCTTTTGAAGTTAGATGCTCTTGTGTAATTGCTTCAATAAATGAGCCACTACCAAGTATTGACGAGCCGAAGGTGCTCTTTAACGGACTCTCATATTCTTTTCCAATCAAATCTTCTACAAAAAGCTGGTACTTTTTCCTGGCATTGACAGCAATTCCGGCAACACTGCCGAGAATAAAGTCGGTACTGAGCCATTCGGACGCCGCAGTATTGCCAATATATGCGTGATAGCTCGACCACGGATATTCTTCCGGTTTACTCGCCATGCCTGCCCTTACTGGATTAAGATGAATGTACCGGGAAAGCTCTGCCGCGTACTCGTCAGCCTCAACCAGTATTGCCGTGAATCTGCCTTGAAAAAGATGCCCGACCCTCTTTCTTTTCACATTAAAGTATGTGGTGTAAGCTCCGTTTATATGCTGCATGATCTCCGAAAGATTACCCTGCGGAGTTTCCAGGAGCAGGTGGAAATGATTGCTCATCAGGCAATATGCATGGATCTTCGCACCGTACCTTACGGTTGCCGACTCCAGATACGACAAAAACTTCTCTCGATCTCTTCGACTCTTGAAAACATTCCCGCGTTCATTACCACGTGTGGTCACATGATAGAACGCTCCGGGGTATGTTATGCGCAACGGTCGTGCCATTGAACCCTCATTCAAAACTTGGTTCAAATTTTATGAAATATGTAGCCCTGACCCCTCACTGATTTGCGTAAGTTTGTGTTCAAGTATCGGAGAAACATCGGCAATTATAAATTTATCCGTCTGTTTGCCAAACGTAATTGGGGTTTGAACAGCCTTGTCTGTAGTCATCAACTTGACTTTACGAGAAGTTTCTTCTAACAAAAATGACTGTAATTTATCGCTAAACAAGACTCCTTTTACATAAAGTTTTTCCACCTCTCCACTCAAGGCCTGAATCAAGAAATACGACCAGACGCCATGTGATAAGGTCTTGTCCGACCTCGACTTCTCGTCTCCCTTGCATGCTGCAAAACCTGTCAAGTACTCCACATCCGCGTACTGATACTTCAGGTCGTCCGCTGAAAAGTCTGAAACTGGGCTTTTCACGTCGGGGAAATCCAATCCGCTATGGCAACAATCGAGAAACAGCATGATTTTCTTTGATTCAGATGAATTAAGAACTCCAAGAATACTTTGGAGACCGATGCACGTGTCATTCACAGAGGACATAATGGTGTCAACGCAAGTTATATAGTTGTTACCATCTACATTCAGACCATGCCCGGAATAGTAAAACAAAATGCTCTCACCCTTTTTAGCGTATTTAGAAATTTTCTTTACGTTTTCAAGTACGGAAGTACGTGTCGCGTGGTTGTCTATTAATAGTTCGATATTTTCTTTCTTGTAACCGTTCTTAAGTAGCGCTTCCTTGATACCATGAGCGTCG
>JANYBN010000015.1 GCA_025360785.1 Geobacter sp. | reverse complement strand
CACTGTATGTCTCCATCTCAGGGATAGTATCGTCAATATCCGATAACTGGTCCAGCGCAACCGTCTCCGTCAAGCGGCGTGGGGCTGTCAATGATGCTGATCCAATCGCAGCCGGGACGATTTTCGCCAATTACACCAGCGACGCATGGCAGGCTCCATTCGCAGTATTTGTTCCGGCCGGTACCCAGGCCGTCTCGTACAAAACATTCATAAAAGCGAACGGATTCAACCTTTACTCATCTGCAGCGGTAAATGTAATACAGGGAACGACATCAGACCTCGGAACGATCCCCCTGGTCAAGATTCCCTGACAGACCTTTTGGCAAGTGGTCGTCAATTCGATCCAATGCCGCTCATCAAACTTCGAGGGGCCTGACTGAGATGTCAGGCCCCTCGAATGTTTTCTCTGTTACAGTCATATTGAACCGCAGCAGGAGTTTCCGCCCGACTAACCTCGCTTCACTTTTTTCTCCATGTTGTCACCGTCCTTCTCCTTGCCCCGATACATTTCCCGCATCTCTTTTACCTGGCGCCTGACCTCCTTGCGCAGTTCCGGCGGTCCCAGCACTTCAGCATGTACCCTGTAGGAAAGGATCCACGATATCAACTCCATCTGACCCGCTGCCTCGAATTCAACAACAACCCGACCTTCCTGGTCGGTACGGAGCTCCTGCCCCGGCATCCAGACCCGCTCCTTGACAGTGTGAGCTATCTCGGCAGAAAAACGCACCCGCACCTTCATCGGGGTGTCACTGACCAAACCGAAGGCGCTGCTGAAGTGAGCTTCCGGATGATAGCTGTCCGGTACCTCGAAACGCTGGCGGGTGACCTCTACCCCACGGATGCGCTCAAGAGCAAAAAGCCGCATCCCGGAGCGGTTGTGAGCATTTCCGAGCAGGTAAATTCCCCCCTTGTGGAAGACCAGGGTATAGGGATCAACCTCGTACTCTTCGGTCTCCTCCTTGCCCTTCTTGGCATATTTCAGCCGGATGCGGTACTGTTGCAGCAGAGCTTTCTGCAGATCCTCAACAAAAGCAGCTGAAGCAGAATAGTCACGTGCGCCGTGCAAAAGCGGCAGCGAAACCCGCGCAATCCGTTCCAGATGCGCAGCATGGCGATCAGGGAGCACGGAATGGATGCTCTTGAAAAGCTCGTCAATCTCGGCCTGAAACGGCGTGCCGGCAAGATGTGCCCCGAGTGAGCGCAGCAGATAGAGCGACATCAATTGCGGCAGGGTAAAGGTAATCGGGGGAAGATTGCGTGACTTTGTCAAAAAACTATAGATCTTTTTCCCGTCACTCCACTCTGTGGTCAATGTGTAACCGGCCTGCTCAACCGCGTTCAGATCCCGGTGAATGGTGCGCCTGTCAACATCGTACTCCTCCGCCAGCTCATCCAGTGTCAGGCCTCGCCTGGTTTCGAGCAGCCTGATGATCGAATGCAGCCGCCCCGCCTGGGAATATTTTTTCGCCGGTTTTCCTTTCAGCATTGTTCCCCCTTGCCGAATCTGAATTTATCGCTACAATGTCTGCTTATGCCGCAACTATCTGAGCAGCGGCACCTGGGGAGTATTGTAGCGTTTTGATCCATTTTGACAACCAATTTCTGACATATACTGTCATGCTGCACGACTGGCTCAACCACCCCGGCTATGCTTCACTGTTCTTCATGAGCTTTCTGGCCTCTACGCTGCTGCCGCTTGGATCGGAGTGGCTGCTGGTGATGATGCTGACAGGCGGCTACGATCCGTTGTCATCTGTTGCCATCGCTACCATCGGCAACTACCTGGGAGCTGTCGTCACGTACCTGATCGGAATAGGTGGCGGCAGCTGGCTGATTGAGAAGGTCATGCGGGTATCCCGTCAGCAGCAGGATCGGGCTCAACACTGTTACCGCCGCTACGGTGTTTTCTCACTCTTTTTCTCCTGGCTGCCAATTGTAGGCGATCCACTCTGCCTGGTGGGCGGCATGCTGAGAGTTAATTTTGGTCTGTTTACGCTGCTGGTCGCATCCGGCAAGCTGGTACGCTATGCAGTCACAGCCTGGATAACCCTGACTGCTATCGGATAAACAGCACACATTCCGGAGGATTTTATATATGGATGACATGCTTCCGGTTGAAGCCGGCCAAGGCATACAGCAGCGCTTTAAGGGGTACGACCGCATCATGGGTAATATCTCCTGGCTACTGATCGCACTGGTGGCGCTCAACATGAAAATCAAACCGACGGAAGGGCCAAGCATGGCCTTTCTGGCCGGATTCTCGGTACTTCTGTTTTTCTACAACCTCAACGCCCGCTACGGAGTGCTTTCCCGCAAATACGGCGCGATAAAGATTTTTATCGATCTGATGGTCTTTCTCTCCTTCATTGTGGCGGTCTGCTGGTATACCGGCAAAATAACCAGCCCGTTCATGTCGCTGATTTACCTGATCCTGATGGCAACCGCACTTACGCAGGGACGCAGGGTGACCTACTTCATGGCCGGTCTGGCGGTGTCGTCCTATATCCTGCTGGCTTCCGCAGAATTCCGTGAGCTCAATTATTATCTGACCCACATCATCGAATTATTCCCCTTCATGCTGATTGCGCACCTTGGGGCCATGCTGGCAGGAGAGAGTGAGGCGGCACGCAGCGAAGTAGAGCGGCTGTCGCTGACGGATGATGTCACCGGCATCAATAATATGCGCAATTTCTTTCTGTTGGCCGATATTCAGGAAAAGCTCGCCATACGGTATATCCGTCCCTTCGCGATCTGTATGCTTGATGCCGATAACCTCAAAAAAATTAACGATCAATACGGACACTTTGCCGGAACAATGCTGATCCAGCAGGTCGCCAGGATGATTACCGCACACATCCGCAGTTCGGATATCTGCGCCCGCTACGGCGGAGATGAATTTGTCATCATGTTCAATGAGACCGGCAAACAGGATGTCATCAGCGCGGTTGAGAGGATTGTTTCAGGCATGGCGTCAACACCTTTCGAATTCGAGGGGAATAAAATAACCACCACCCTTTCAGCCGGACTGGCCGGTTATCCTGATGACGGGAGTGATGTGCGCACGATCATGGCAAATGCCGATGAGGCCATGTACGTAAGCAAACGCAGCGGCAAAAATCGCCTGACGATTTTCAGCGAAACTATGTACGATGAATCTTTTGGCAAACATGAAATGCCCTCCCGATGACGGAAGCGATCAAACTTTCAACACTTGACACTTATTTTGCCGATTTCATCGTCCGCATCGACCGGCATTCCAGTGACGATCTCTGGTGGGGAGCGGCTCTCGCCAGCTATTCCGCCGGACGCGGTCATTCCTGTTTCAACCTTTCCGGTTCGCTTGATGAAAATGCTCCTCCGTTTATTCACACCTCCTTAAGAGTGCCGCCCTCCGACATCAACCGCTGGCTGGAATCCCTGCAGGCGTGTGACGCCGTCGGCACTCCCGGTGAATACACCCCGCTGGTACTGGACCCGGCCGGCCGGCTTTACCTTCACCGCTGCTGGCGATATGAACAGCAGGTAGCTACGGGGATTCTAACCCGGAGCCGGCCTCCGGTAATAAACGAAAACCGGCTTGATGCCGCGCTTGATCGCTATTTTCCTGTGCTGAACGGCGCCGTTGATCTGCAGCGCTCGGCGGCCCGGATGGCTTTGACCCACCGTTTCTCGGTTATTTCCGGCGGCCCCGGCACAGGCAAAACCGCCACGGTAGCCCGCATACTGGCTCTGTTGCTTGACGTGGCGGAAGGCTCCAGTCCGGAGATCGTGTTGGCCGCCCCGACCGGTAAAGCGGCAATGCGTCTCCATCAGTCGATCATGCATGCTGCCGACAACCTTGAGTTGCCGGATGAAATCAGAAACCGCCTGCCGACCGGGGTAAGCACGATCCACCGTCTGCTCGGCGTACAGAACCGCAAGGGCGGCTTCCGCCATAATCGCGACAACCGGCTCATCTGTGACATCCTGGTCGTGGACGAAGCATCCATGGTTGATCTTCAGCTGATGGCAAGCCTGCTGGAAGCGCTGCGCGATGATACCCGGGTCATCCTGCTGGGGGACCGCAACCAGCTGGCCTCGGTCGAAGCCGGGGCGGTGCTGGCGGATATCTGCGACAGTGCAAACGAGGCGACCGTTCCGGTCACGCAACTGACCAGAAGCTACCGTTTCGGAGCCGACAGCGGCATTGCTGCCTTGAGCCGGCTGATTAACAGCGGAGAGAGCTCTGCCGCAGCGGAACTTTTGACATCCGGTCAATTCCCGGATGTGCTCTGGCGACCGTTGCCGAACGGCAGAGCATTCGAGTCCGCCTTCTCAGCCGCTGTTCGAGAGGGCTATGCCGGCTATGCCCGGGCGGGGTCTCCCGCAGAAGCACTTGCAGAACTCAATTCGTTCAGGGTGTTGTCGCCGCTTCGTTCGGGACTGTGCGGCATAGAGAATCTGAATAGACTCTGCCTGAACGCCCTCGCTCCTGAGAAAAAGAATGACCCCGGGAGTTTCAGCATGATGCCGATCATGATCTCCGGAAACAACTACGAGCTGGGGCTGTTTAACGGCGATACCGGCGTGGTTATGGAGAGTCACGACATTCAGGCCGTCTGGTTCGAAAATCCGGAGGGTGGAGTCCGGCATCTTTCCAGACTACGCCTCCCCCCCAGTGAAACCGCCTTCGCCCTGACCGTCCACAAAAGCCAGGGTTCGGAATTTGGCAGGGTGCTGTTGATCCTGCCGGATCATATTTCGGAAGTCCTTACCAGGGAGCTGCTCTATACTGCGGTTACCCGCGCCCGGCACCAAATAGAGATCTGGGGAACGGAAGAGGTATTTCGCCTGATGATTGAGAGAAGAACACTTCGCACATCCGGGCTCGGAGAACGACTCGCGGCGGGTGAGCCAAATGCCTGATATGTGCCCAAACATCTCTTGCTGGATATCCGCTAAGACCCCACTCCGGGGACGTTGGCTGCCTCTGGTTCCGCTGCTGCTGATGCTGCTCTTCATTAATGATGAAGTGTGTTTTGCCGACATCGGGCTGACGTCAAAGCAAGGTGCCGATGCTGTGAGCAGAGAAGATACAAATGTCGGCCTTAATGAACGGCTTGGCGCCAAAATACCACTCGATGTCATCTTCAGGGATGAGGCCGGCAAGCCGGTCAGGCTGAGCGAACTGGTAACCGGACCGACCATTATTCTGCCGGTCTATTTCGGCTGTACCAATGTCTGTTATAATCTGCAGTGGGGTTTGGCTCAGGTTCTGCCAAAAATCAGGAGCAGGCCTGGGGAAGAATACCGGGTTATCTCCGTCAGCTTTGACGAGCGTGACACACCGGAACTGGCCGCCAAATTCAAACGGGTCTATCTGAGCGCGATGCACGCCCCGTTTCCCGAGCACGGCTGGCGCTTCCTTACCGGCGACACCGCCGGCATCAAAAGGCTGACCGAGGCGGTCGGCTTCTCTTTTCAGAGGCGGGGGCGCGACTTCCTTCACCCGGTGGCCAGCATCGTAATCTCCGGTGACGGCACCATCACTCGCTACCTGTACGGCGCGACCTTCCTGCCAAAGGATCTGTCGCTGGCTCTGATAGAGGCGCGGGAAGGGAGGGGGGGCACCGCCATCCGCAAGGTGATGGAGTATTGCTTCAGCTATGATCTGCAGCAGAAGACCTACGTCTTCAACCTGCTCAGGGTCAGCGCCACGGTGGTGATTCTCTGCACCGGAGGATTCCTCGCTTTTTTGATTCTGACCGGCAGGAAACGTAATTCAATAGAACGCAGATGACGCGGATTGAGCGGATTTACGCAGATGTAAAATCGTTTTTCTGTTTTTGTTTATCCGTGTAAATCTGATTTGATCCTCGTTCCATTGCCTTTGATTTATTCCGGTTTGTCCGGATTAGGAATAATGACCATGACTGATAACAAACAACCAGCAGGCAGCAGCTTCTGGAACGATACCGGTAAAACCGGCATCACCTCCTGGATTTTCTCCACCGACCACAAACGGATCGGACTGCTCTATTTTTATTCCACTTTCGGCTTCTTTCTGGTGGGGGTGCTGCTCGGCCTGCTGCTCCGCATCGAGCTGATGGCGCCGGGGCGCACGATCATGGGTGCCCAGACCTATAACGCACTCTTCACCGTGCATGGCGTCGTGATGATCTTCCTCTTCATAATCCCCGGCTTTCAGGGCTCCTTCGGCAACCTTGTCATGCCGATCCAGATCGGTGCCCGCGACGTCTCTTTTCCCCGCCTGAATCTGTTCTCATGGTGGCTCTATATGGGCGGCGCCGCCATCATCCTCACCTCGCTCTTCACCGGCGGCGGCCCCCCCGACACCGGCTGGACCTTTTACGTCCCCTTCAGCGCCCGCACCGGCACCAACGTCTCGCTCGCGGTCCTCGGCGTCTTCGTGGTCGGCTTCTCGTCGATCCTGACCGGCCTCAACTTCGTCACCACCATCCACCGTCTCCGCGCCGAGGGGATGACCTGGGGGAGGCTGCCGCTTTTTGTCTGGTCCCTGTATGCCACCGCCTGGGTACAGATCCTGGCCACGCCTATTTTGGCCATCACCCTGGTGTTGGTCATGGCCGAGCGGCTGCTCGGCACCGGCCTGTTCGATCCATCCAAGGGGGGCGACCCGCTTATGTACCAGCACCTGTTCTGGATCTATTCCCACCCGGCGGTCTACATCATGATCCTGCCGGCCATGGGGGTGATCTCGGACGTCATACCGGTGTTCTCGCGCAAACCGATCTTCGGCTACAAGTTTATCGCCTTCTCCAGTCTCGCCATCGCCGCTTTCGGCTCCCTGGTCTGGGGGCACCACATGTTTGTCAGCGGCATGAGCGACACGGCCATCCTGGTTTTCTCGTTCCTGACCTTCATCGTTGCCATCCCGTCAGCCATCAAGGTATTCAACTGGGTCTCAACTCTCTACAAGGGGTCGATCTCGCTGGAAGCACCGATGCTCTTTGCCCTTTCCTTCATCCTCCTCTTTTCGATCGGCGGTTTGAGCGGCCTGATCCTGGGGGCAGCCGCCACCGATGTGCATGTGCATGACACCCATTTCGTGGTCGGCCATTTCCACTACGTGATTTTCGGCGGCTCCGGCTTCGCCTTTTTCGCCGCCATGCATTACTGGCTCCCCAAATTCTACGGACGACGATACGCCGAAAAACCGGCGCTCATTGCCTGGGCGTTGATGTTTACCGGTTTCAACATCATGTACTTTACCATGCAGGTGCTCGGCATGAAGGGGATGCCACGCCGTTACTACGATTATCTGCCGGAATTTGCCAATCTCAACCTGCTCGCCACGGTCGGGAGCTGGATTCTGGCTGCCGGGATGGTGATCATGCTGGTCAACCTGTTCCGTGGGCTATGGTGGGGGGTGCCGTTTGAGGGAAACCCCTGGGGCGGCGCCACGCTGGAGTGGAGCATTCCCACCCCGCCGCCGACTGAGAATTTTGTTGAGGAGCCGACCGTAACCCATGGGCCGTATGACTTTAAAGGGACGGGCAAACCATGAGCCACGCAGCCCACAAAGATTACGCCGGTGCCAAACTGGGGATGTGGCTGTTCCTCTTCACCGAACTGCTCCTCTTCGGCGGTCTGTTCCTGCTCTACGCAGTCTATTTTAAACGCTACCCGCACGAATTCGCCGCCGGGGGCAAACAGCTCGACTGGGCCATGGGCACCGCCAATACAGCAATACTGCTCACCAGCAGCCTCTGTGCCGCCATAGCGGTCACCGCCGTACAGCGTTGTGAGTTGCGCCGTGCCGTATGGCTGATCGGCGGGACGATCTTCTGCGCAGCCGGCTTCATGGTAATCAAGTATGTAGAGTGGAGCACCAAAATCGGCCACGGCATCTATCCGGGCTCCGCGCATCTTAAGGAGGGACCACTCGGGGAGTCGATCTTTTTCAGCCTCTATTTCATGACCACCGGCATCCACGGCCTGCACGTGCTGATCGGCGGGGCACTTCTGGCCATAATCGCCTTGAAGGTCAGATCAGGCGAGGTCACCGGCGAAAATTATGTACTGCTGGAAAACGGGGCGCTCTACTGGCATCTGGTAGATCTGATCTGGATCTTTATCTTCCCGCTCTATTATCTGATTCTGTGACGGCCCAATCATGAACGAACAACACCACATCGTAAGTTACAGAATACTTGTCGGCATCTGGCTGGCGCTTCTGGCCCTGACCGCCCTGACCGTGGGTATTACCCGCCTGGAACTGGGAGGGTACAAGGTGCTGGCGGCGCTGACTATCGCCTGCGTCAAGGCGTGGCTGGTGATCTCCATTTTCATGCACATGAAGTACGAGGGGCGGCTGCTGCGCTGGCTGCTGTTCCTGACGCTGGTGACTCTGGCCATATTTATCGGCTTAACTTTTTTTGACGTACTGTACCGGTAGTGAGATAGAAATCACTTTTTGCGGTTTTATGCAAAAATGATTTCGTTAACGAACTATCCTGTTTATCAGGGTAAGGGAATGCCGTGAACCCACAAAACTTCATAACCACAGCCGAGGCGATCGACCCGGTCTTCATGTTCATCTTCGGCGCCTGTCTGGTGCTGCTGCTTGGCATCACCGTGGCGATGGTGACGTTTGTGCTCCGCTACCACCGTTCCCGGGCGCCGCAGCCGACCTCGCAGGCGGACGGGAACATCTGGCTGGAGATCGTCTGGATCGTACTGCCGACCCTGCTGGTGCTGGCCATGTTTTTTTACGGCTGGAAAGGGTATCTGGTACTGCGGACGGTGCCGTTGGGAGCCCTTCAGGTGACCGCCACGGCGCGCATGTGGTCCTGGACTTTCAGCTATGCTGGCGGCAGAACCAGTCCCAAGCTGTATGTACCGGTGGGTAAACCGGTGCGGGTGGAACTGGTCTCCAAAGATGTGATCCACGGCTTCTTTCTCCCCGCCTTCCGGGTCAAACGGGATGTGGTGCCGGGCATGAACAATTACGCCTGGTTCGTGGCCACAAAGCCGGGGAGCTACGATCTGTTCTGCTCCCAATATTGCGGCACCGGTCATTCTGCCATGATTACCACCGTCGAGGCGCTCTCCGCTAAGGAGTTCGAGGAATGGCTCGAACATGGCCCCGGCGGAAACGAAAAGGCGGAACCCGAAGACGGCAGGAAACTTGCCGGGGAGAAGGGGTGTCTGGGATGCCATTCGCTGGATGGTTCGCCGGGTGTCGGGCCTACGTTCAAAGGGCTCATGGGGCGCAGGCAGGTGGTCGTTACCAAGGGGGCCGAACGGTCCATCACGGTGGATGACGACTATTTACGGCGGTCCATCATCGATCCGCAGGCCGATCTGATCAAGGGGTTCCAGCCGATCATGCCGCCCTTCGCCGATTTGAAAAATGATGAGATCGAGGAACTGGTAGAGTTCATAAAGACGGTGAAATAGTCAAGGGGGCAATCAGTTATGTTTACATCAATCACAAAACTGTACCGTCCCCGCCTGGCGCTCATGAACGGTGTGACCGCCGTGGGTGGCTACTGCCTCTTTCCTGACTCGCTGCAACCGCTTTTGATGTTGGCAGCGTTCAGCGGCGTGACCCTGCTGGCCATGGGGGGCTCGGCCCTCAATCAGCTGCTGGAGCGAGACATCGATACCCTGATGACCCGCACCAGGCTGCGGCCGCTTCCCCGCAAGCGGCTGACCGGTAAAGCGGCCGCTTTAGCCGGAGCTTGCGCCATTTTAGCCGGGCTTATCCCGCTTGCCATGACCGGAGGTGTGGTAGCACCACTGCTGGGTGTGGCGGCGCTGCTCTGGTATCTGGCACTCTACACCCCGCTCAAACGCACAACCAGTCTGGCCCTGCCGCTGGGAGCGCTGTGCGGAGCTTTTCCGCCGCTAATCGGCTGGTCTCTTGCCGGCGGCAATCCTGCCGATTACCGGATCGTCATCCTGGCCGGAATGTTGTTTATCTGGCAGATCCCGCATTTCTGGCTGCTGCAGCAGCGTCATGAAGCCGATTATCGTCAGGCCGGGGTTCCGATCAGTGCAAATAATCGATGGTTGTTTGCACTCTGGATCGTCGCCCTCACCGCAGCAGCCTCGATACTGCCGGCTTTCGGAATAATTGCCCGGCCTCCGTCTCTGTGGTTAGCCGCCTTTCCCATCCCGCTGATGTTTCTGGCGCTGCTGCGTTCCTCCAGACCCCTCTTTTTCTATCTGAACCTCTTTCCCGTTCTGCTGACCCTGGTTCTGTTCTTCCGCACCTGATATGTTTTTTGAATCAATTGCTCCGGCTTGTAATTGACGGCACGAGTCATCTCATGTAACGTCACCTGCTATATGCTCTGTAATTGAATCCAGACGTCCTCCCAGAGAATTAGTATGATAGCTCAAGGACAAAAACCTTATCGGAAAATTGATCATCTCTTCCCATGGCTGGCACTTGCGCTGGTTCTGGTGGTCATGGGCGGCATAATTGTTTATTCCCTCCATCAGGAACACGTGCGCATCGAAAGACGTGAAGGGGAGCGTTTGGCCACACAGGCCAGGGTAATCGATGAAAACCTTAACTTGCAACTTTATGGAGTTTATCGGGCACTTGAAGAAATACGCAAGGGGTTGCCTTCCTTGAAAGGAAAGAACGCCCGGAAATCGGCTAGCCACCGTCTGAGTGACATGGCTGATGCGATGCCTGGGGTCCGTACTTTTCTGATCGCAGACGCTACGGGAAATATAGTCGCCAGTAGCCGGGAGCAGGTTCTCGGCCTGAACATCCGCAATCGGGGATGGTTCCAGACCCCTCTTATTAATAAAAACCCGGACAAACTTTATATATCGCCACCTTTTATAAGTCTGCTCGGTAATTTTGTCATAACAGCCGGATTGATCCTTCCGGGGCCAACCGGTGAATTCAACGGTGTTGTCACCGCTTCACTTGACTCGGATTATTTCAATGTCCTGTTGGGATCGGTGCTCTATACTTCGGATATGTGGTGCGCTCTCGTCCATGGGGATGGCAAGCTGTTCCTGAGGGTGCCTGAAGTGAAGGGCTTGGTGGGTATGGATCTGGCTAAACCAGGCACCCTCTTTACCCGCCACATAAAGAGTGGCCGACCGGCCACGGTACTTACCGGCCTTATTCCTCGTGACGGCCAGACGCGCATGATGGCTCAGCGCACCGTCAGATCCGATAACGTGCCGATGGACAAACCGCTGGTGGTGTCGGTGAGTCGTGAAGTGTCGGCACTGTATAAAGACTGGCGAAGAGATGTTTGGGGAAAAGGTGCTCTGTTCGGTGTACTGGTTCTGGCCACGACGTCAGCCCTCTACTTTTATCAGCGGCGGCAGCGAAAATTCGAGGCACTTTCGGTCGACTTCGTCGAAAAATTGCTTCAGGCCAAGGAAACGGCGGTACGTGCCAACATCGACAAAAGCCGGCTTTTGGCAACAGTTGCTCACGAATTTCGAACTCCACTCAGTATTCTTACCAGCAGTACCGACATCCTTGATCGTTACGGTGAACGGCTGAACAGAATTGAGTTCACACTACAGAATGACCGTATTCGCACCGCCGCACGGCGTATGTCCGATTTGATAGATTCGGTACTCTCTTACAATCGGTTGGCGATAACGAGCCACCATAACGACCCGGTCGTGTTGGACGTTAGAAACTTTTTCTGTAAACTTGCCAAAGAAGTTAATGTTGTTTGCGGCAAAGATCACGAATTTACATTTTCTATCTCCGATGACTGCGGGACGATCCTGTTGGACGAGATCCTCGTTCGCCGGGTCGCAGAGAATCTGCTGACCAACGCTTTCCGCTACACGCCGGCCACTGGCGCTATTTCGCTGCATGTCTCCCGCGAAACTGACCGGCTGCGGGTGGTGGTTACAGATTCGGGAATCGGTATCCCGGAAGAGGATCAGAAAAATATTTTCGAAGAATTCTTCCGCTGTCGAAACGTCGAGGCCCGAAGCGGCTTGGGGCTCGGGCTCTCCATTGTTCGCGATGCGGTGTTGGAAATGGGGGGAGTTGTCACCGTTGACAGCAGCGTCGGTAAAGGGACATCCATGCGGGTGGAAATTCCAATTGTTGAGCAGGCAGGTTCAGAGGAGCAACCATCATGAACTCAATCCTGATAATAGAGGATGACCCCGCCATTTGCAGCAACATTCAATTAATCCTGCAAATGGAAGGTTTTGCCGTCCGAACCGCTGCTGACGGCATATCCGGGCTGAACAGTATTTGCGAACAACGCCCTGATCTGATCCTGTGCGATATTATGATGCCGGAAATGGATGGGCGCACTCTGCTGGATGTGTTGAAAAATAAAGGGACACTTGCCGATATTCCTTTCATCTTTGTATCTGCGTTGGGTGAACGCGACGACGTGCGCCGGGGCATGTCGGCGGGAGCCGACGACTATCTGGCCAAACCATTTACCGCCGAAGAGCTGGTAACTGCCGTAACCGGACGCCTGCTGCGTTTTGGTTCGATGCGCCGACACAGTGCAAAAATAGCTTTTAAAAAAGAACATGCCATTCTCCGTCAGCGGGTTACAGCACGAGAACTGGAAGTCCTTCTGCTTGTAGGAACCGGCGCCACATCCAGGGATATTGCCGATCGCTTTTGCATCAGCCTCAGGACCGTGGAAGTACACCGGGCAAGCCTGATGAGCAAGCTGGATGCCGCAAATGCCGCGATGCTTGCACGCTGGGCGGTCATTGCAGAACAGATGTAGCCTGGTCTGTTGCCGACTGATGTTCCTGTATGATGACAGATTCTTCACTCTTACCTGCCTGAACTGATAAATCCTCTACTCTCCTAATTAACGCCCACTACGTATTTCCCACAATAGACAAGCAACAATTTTTCCCATATTTTAATTAGCGAATAAATATACTACTCCGGTGCGATCAACAGCAATCAGGCGTGACTGGACTTTTCCCAATTCAACATCGTGAGCAGACCATGTACGCGCTAATCAGCAATTCAAGCCGCTACCAACGATACCAAGGGGACGTGAATTGACTACAGCTGAAGCTATATTAATCCGTTATTTCAAGTTTCTTGAAGCTAAGGGAAAAACGTTCAACATAATTCTCGGCTTTGCCTGGACGGCGCTCTTTGGAGCACTGGACATTTACTCCCCCGGCGATGCGTCGTTTTCCTTCCTGTATTTATTTCCGATAGCATTTGTGACCTGGTTTGGAGGGAAGAGGGCCGGCTTTGTAATTTCTCTTGTATGTGCCGCTCTTTGGTCAATAGACAATTTACCTGACAGTCATATTGTTTCAGCTTGGAACATCATGTCAACGTTTGCCATTTTCTGTGCCGTTTCGGTTATGATTTCCAAAATCCATAAATTGTTAAAAAGGGAAAGAAGGCTTTCCAGAAGAGACCCCTTGACCGGTGTGATGAATATCCGGGCCTTTTCCGAGATTGTGGAATACGAAATTTTACGCCTCAACCGGGACGGCTCACCCTTCTCGATTGCATACCTTGACCTTGATAACTTCAAAACAGTTAACGACAACTATGGCCACAAAAAAGGCGACGAGCTCCTCAAAGCCGTCGTCACCGACCTCGCCGGAAACCTTCGGCAAACTGATGTGATCGCTCGTGTGGGTGGAGATGAATTTGCAATTTTTTTACCGGGTACTTACAATAATGAAGTCCAGGTTGTAATGGAGAAGATCAGAAAACAGCTTCAGGAACTAATGGAAAGTCTGCAAAAAAATGTCACATTCAGCATGGGAGTTATATCGTGTGACCATAGCGATGCCGACTTTGACGAAATAATTTCAATAGCAGACAGTTTAATGTATGAGGTAAAGAGAGCAGGCAAAAACAATATTCGTTACTCTACGCTCCCTGCAAGTGAATGATTTGGAATATTAAGTCTCGGTTTACCACCTGCAGCAACAGCAGTTCGAGTTTTTATTGATGCATCATATACCTGGATGACATGGTTTTTACTTCGAATAAAAAGAGGATATTATGAAGATCAAAACTTACAGCAATTGGAGTATTTTTTATAAAATCATGAGTTTGTCACTTCTGACCTCGCTGGTATTGGTACTGGCGACCATGTTTGCACTGATGCCGTTTATCCGTGAGCTTATCATGAAAGAAAAACAGGCGACCGTCAGCAATCTGGTGCAAGAGGCAACCAGTGTGGTGGCGTCATACCAGAAGCAGGTCGATGCCGGAACGCTCACTAAAGAGGACGCTCAAAAACAGGCGGCCGAGCGTATCGCCGCGATCCGTTACAATGAGAAGGATTATATCTGGATCAACGATCTGACCCCAAAGATGATCATGCACCCGATCAAGCCGGAGTTGAACGGCAAGGATCTGAGAGAAAACAAGGATCCCAACGGTAAGTTTCTGTTCGTGGAGATGGTCAAGGTCTGCAAGGATAAGGGGAAAGGTTTTGTCGAATACGCCTGGGAGAAACCGGGCAGCAGCAGCCCCATGCCCAAGTTATCGTACGTCGAGCTGTACCAGCCCTGGGGATGGATATTGGGGACCGGTATCTATATCGATGATATTAATACCCAGATGCACAAGATCATGTTCGGAATAAGCGGGGCACTCTGTGTTTTGATGGTGTTGACCATCTTGTTGGCTCTGTTCATAGCGCGTTCCATAACGGTTCCGGCATCAATACTGGCGAGCCAGACGGCACAAGTCGCCAGAGGAGAGCTTGATATACAATTCTCATGCTCTTCCGATGATGAAATCGGTCAATTGGCCGGCTCGTTTAAAACAATGACAGAGAGCCTGCGCTCCATCATCAGCCAGGTTTCCAGTACTTCTATCCAGGTGGCGGCAGCCGCCAATCAACTGAATTCGACGGCCAAAGTAATCGCCGCCAGTGCCGAGGAGGTTGTTTCCCAGGCCACAACCGTAGCTACCTCCGGCGAAGAAATGTCGGCAACATCAGGGGATATAGCCCAGAACTGTCAGATGGCCGCAGATGGGGCGAAGCAGGCTTCTCAATCGGCCCATAACGGAGCCGTGGTTGTTGATAACACAATAGCGGTCATGAGTCAGATCGCTGACAAAGTGCAGGAATCGGCCAAAACAGTAGAGCGTCTGGGGGTACGTAGCGAACAGATTGGTGCCATCATCGGTACTATCGAGGACATTGCCGACCAGACCAACCTGCTGGCCCTGAATGCGGCTATTGAAGCGGCCCGGGCCGGTGAACAGGGGCGGGGCTTTGCTGTTGTCGCCGACGAGGTCCGTGCCCTGGCCGAACGCACTACCCGTGCCACCAAGGAGATCGGCGGGATGATTAAAGCCATCCAGAGCGAAACAAAAGGGGCCGTTACCGCCATGGAGCTCGGTGTAAATCAGGTAGAGGCCGGCACCATAGAGGCATCCAAGTCTGGTGCGGCACTTAGGGAAATTTTGGATCAGATCAATGATGTGGCCATGCAAGTTAACCAGATCGCTACTGCGGCCGAAGAACAGACCGCCACTACCAGTGAAATTTCAAGTAACATGCTGCAGATTACCGAAATAGTGCAGAAGACATCTCACGGCGCTCAAGATTCTGCTACTGCAGCGGCACAGCTGAACGGCAATGCCGAGGAACTGCAGCGGCTGGTGCGGCAATTCAAATTGTAAAATCCTGCTACAGGACTTTCCAAAGCATAGTGCCCCGCAACATTAAAAACAACGTAGGTTGGGCAAAGCATGCCGTGCCCAACGAGACCGGCTGCAAGTTGGGCACGGCATGAAACCGCCTTTGCCCAACCTACAAAAAATTATGTGTCACATGGAACCAGTAACGCCCGCCCTGTAACCAGGCGAACGTTTTCACGCCTCGACTCCCTCCGTAATCCTCTTGTTAGATTCTGTGCTATACTTTCATCTCTGACAGGAGGTGAAAACATGAAAATCTTTATCAGCGGCGGAACCGGTTTTGTCGGCGGCCATATCTGCCGGGAACTGCGTAAGCGTGGACACAAACTGTGCCTGCTTGTGCACCATCGCAGCGGCACGGCAGAAAGCGGCGTTCAATACGTCAAGGGGGATGCTTCCCGCGTGGAAAGCTTTGCCGTCGAGATGAGCGGCTGCGATGCCGTCATCAATCTGGTCGGCATTATTCGCGAGTTTCCTTTTCGCGGGATCACCTTTGATAAACTGCATGTTCAGTCTACGGCAAATCTGCTGGAAGCTGCCCGCAGAAGCGGCATCAGCCGCTATCTGCAGATGTCGGCGCTGGGCACCCGACCGGATGCGGTTTCGGCCTATCACCAGTCCAAGTGGCGGGCGGAGGAACTGGTGCGGGGAAGCGGGCTGAACTGGACTGTTTTCAGACCTTCGCTGATCTTCGGGCCTCAAGATACGTTCATCAACATGCTGGCCGCCCAGCTGCGGCTTGCTCCGGTCATGCCGATCATCGGCAGCGGCAGCTACCGGCTGCAGCCGATTCATGCCGATGATGTCGCCCGCTGTTTTGCGCTGGCGCTGGAGATGCCGGAAACCATCGGCCAGACGTATGAATTATGCGGCAAGGACCTTCTGAGCTATGAAGAGCTGCTGGACTCAATTGCTGTTGCCATGGGCAAAGCCCCCCCCATCAAGCCGCATCTGCCGCTGGGACTGATGAAACTGGTGATTCCGTTCATGCAGAAGATCCCTCAGTTTCCGATCACAATGGATCAGCTGCAGATGCTGCTGGAGGAGAGTATCTGTAGTGGTGAATGGCAGCAGGTGTTCGGATTTGAACCACGCGGTTTACAGGATGGGATCGCTGAATATCTCTACAAAACTTGACCGGAAAGTGTTTGTATTGTATAAGGTTAGCATGAATCGATTGTATTTCAATATGATAGCTATATGTGGCCTCCTCTGTTCGCTACTGGTGTTGTCGCCGGCTGCCCACGCAGGCGAAGTGCCCGGCGCCGCGCCGCTGTTGCATGAACTCTCTGCATCGGCATTGACCAACCTGGAAGAACTTGTCCGTAAGAGTAGTTCATTTGAATCAGTCGAAGGAGTTGCGTCGTATTATGCCCGCCGTTTTGAGGGGCGTCGCACTACCTCCGGGCATCGCTACAACCCGGAAAAACTGACCGCCGCACACCAGAGCCTGCCGCTCGGCACGGTTGTGAGGGTGCTTAATCCTGTCACCAGACAGGAAGTACAAGTAACCGTTAATGACCGCTGCGCCCCAAAATCATTCCACTTCATTGATCTTTCACGCGCTGCCGCCAAAAAAATCGGGCTCTGGGGTAAGGGGAAGATCAGGGTTGTAATCATCCCTCTCCTTGAAGAGAGACTGGAAGAACCCGCATAAACCTGTTCCCCCGTTTCCTCCGTAGTAAAAAAGTAGATATTGAGCAGGTGTCCATGCAGCTGACCGACTCCAATGGAAGAAACATAAACTACCTGCGCCTGTCGGTAACCGACCGCTGCAACTTGCGCTGTTTCTACTGCATGCCCAAAGAGGGGATCGTCAGCAAGGGGCACGATGCGGTGCTCAGTTACGAAGAACTGCTGCTGGTCGCCGAAACCGCCGTCGGGATTGGGATCGAGAAGATCCGCATTACGGGCGGTGAGCCGCTGGTGCGCGCCGGAATTGTAGATTTTCTGGCGAAGCTGTCAGCCATTCCGGGATTACGGCATCTGGCGTTGACTACCAACGGTCTGCTGCTGCCGGAAATGGCCGCCGACTTGCGCCGGGCTGGAGTGCAGCGACTTAACGTCAGCCTCGACTCACTCAACCCCCAAACCTTCAGCGACATCACCTGCGGCGGCGATCTTGCCAGAGTGCTGGCGGGACTTGAGGCCGCCGGGCAGGCCGGTTTTCCTCCCCCCAAAATCAACGTCGTCATCATGCGCGGCGTCAACGATGCCGAAATCATGGCGTTCGCCGAGATGACCCGCCTGGGCGGCAACTCGATCCGCTTCATCGAATATATGCCGGTGTTGAAGGATGAAGGGTGGCAGCGCTACTGCATCTCCGGCGAAGAGATTCTGGAGCGCATCGCCGCCAGCTATCAACTGGAGCCGGTGGACAAGGGTGCCTTTGCCGGACCGTCCCGCGACTTCCGCATCCCCGGCGCGCGGGGGAGCATCGGCATTATCACCGCCGTATCCGGCCATTTCTGCAGCGACTGCAACCGCATCCGGGTCACCTCCACCGGACAGGCCAAGGGGTGTCTCTTTTCCGACGAGAAAACCGATCTGCTGCCGTCCCTGCGCCCCCCTGACCGGGAGCAACTGGCGGAGGTGCTGCGCGGGATCGTTTCGGGCAAGCCGGAGCGGCACGGTATATCCGGCGACAGTTACACACATCAAAACTTTACGATGGCACAGGTTGGGGGATAGAAGACATGGGTACAGTCAAGGCGGTCTGCATCAGCGAAAATAAGGGGGAGCGCAAGAAGCCGGTGGCAGCGGTGGAGCTGCGTGAGAATCACGGCATCGTCGGCGACGCCCACGCCGGAGACTGGCACCGTCAGATAAGTCTTCTTGCCTCGGAGAGCATCGACAAGATGCGGGCGCTGGGGCTGGATGTCGATTCGGGCGACTTTGCCGAGAACATCACGACGACCGGCATCGAGCTGGTCACCCTGCCGATCGGCACGAGGCTGCAGGTCGGAGCTGCGTTGCTGGAGATAACCCAGATCGGCAAGGAGTGCCATAACCGCTGCGCGATCTATGATCAGGCCGGCGACTGCGTCATGCCGAAAGAGGGCATTTTTGCCAGGGTCATCACCGGCGGGGTGGTAAAATCTGGGGATGAGATTAAAGCTGTTTAGTCCCACCTTTTTGCAAATGCGGGATAGAAGGTATTTGGTTACCCCGCAAATTTATTTACGGCCCCATTCAGGACCGGTTTGACATGAACGTGCTGTGTCAGGTACTCCAGTATGACAAAGATGTCGATAAGTGCTGACCTTCCACCCCACCTCAAGCGGTAAACCTCAACCATCCGGAGCCACAATTTATATGAGCCGCTTTGCTCTATTCACCGATGTCAGTGTTAATCCTCAACTCAAGCTTGGCATTGGCGGCTTTCTGCTCGTTCCAGTGGCGTTTCTGGAAGGTGAACCGCACGACATAAAGCAGAGCGAAGTGGCTGCGCGGCTGAAAATAACGAGTTTTGCAGATACTTCATCGACAAAGCTCGAAGTCCAGACCGTCTTGTGGGCACTTGAGGAGTCGCGGGATAAACTCATCGGCTCTGCTCCCGGAAGTCTGCAGATCTATACCGATTCCCAGTGCGTTTTCGGGCTTGTGAAAAGAAGAGCCTCCATGATAAAAAACGGATATAATTCGAAACGTACTGGGCAACCGTTAACAAACGCAATTCTCTACCGCGAATTTTACGCGGCATACGACCTACTCGGCTTTCAGCTGGTCAAACTGCCGGGACACTCCCGCGCTTCCGCCCATGATACCGTACAGCGGATTTTTTCGTATGTTGACAGGGGCGTTAGAAAAGCACTGTCTCGTTATTTTGCACATAATATATAAACTATTCTGCTACTCAGATATCAAAGGAACACCCATGCCGAAAACAATCCCGCAACTCAAATCACAGATCAAGCGCTTTGTCGGCGGAATACTTGCCGCCGTCATCTTCATATCGGTCTGGAGCATGTACGTTCAGTACCGTGACACCATTGCCTTTGCCGAGCGGCAGGCCGAGGACTACGTCCGGGCACTTGCAGAGCATAGTGAAAGCGCTTTTTCCGAGGCTGATCGCATTATGCGGGACTCGCTTCACGATCTGAAATTAGAGGGTGGAGTTGACCGGATCGACCGGCGCGCCCTGTTCCAGCTACTGCAGCGGGAAGCCGAAGGCGCCCCCCAGGTCGGCACCATATTCATTGCCGATAAAGAGGGCAATATGCTTGCTAATGCGAGCTCATTCCCCCAGAAGCCGATCAACGTCGCCGATCGTGACTATTTTCAGCATTATCTGACAACGCTGGGCGCCGACCTCACTATCAGCAAGCCTCTCTTGAGTCGCCTGGTCGCCAGATGGCGCTTCAACCTGATAAGGCCGCTTCCAAGTGTCGATAATTCTTTTAACGGCCTGATTGCGGTTGGTTTCGAGGCGGATTATTTCAACAAATTCATGGGGCCGGCCAGCCTGGGCTCCCGTAACAAGGTACTGCTGATCCGCAACGACGGAGCTCCACTGGTCCATGAACCTTACGAAACCAATGCTTACAAGGCCGATTTCAGCAAGACAACCCTGTTCACCTCCAAACTGCCCGCATCACCTGCCGGCACCTATCACGGCACTTACAGCACTGACGACAACAAGTCACGCATCATCTCCTATCAGCGTCTCCAGCGTTTTCCAGTAGTTGCGGTGGTCGCCCTTTACAAGGGAGACGTCCTTGGCCCATGGGCCTGGAAGGCGATGTTTCAGTCACTCATGACCTTCGGACTCTGTTTCGTGATCGTTGTTCTGACCAGGATCATGTTCAGGCACATGGACAGCCTGCAAAGCACCCGCTCTGTTGTCAACGAACTGGAGGAAGAGCTGCTGCATCTCCAGAAGGTTGAGGCTCTCGGGCGGATGGCCGGGGGCATTTCCCATGATTTCAACAACCTGCTGACGCCGATCCTCATCTATGCCGAAATGATCAAGCGGGGACTGCCTGAAGATCACCGGCAACTCCGTAGGGTGGACGGGATCATTGACGCAGCACAGAAGGCCAGGGATCTCAATAAGAAGCTGATGTCTATCGGCCGTAAACAGGCACTCCATATTGAGGTGCTGGACCTGAACGAGGTCATCGCCTCGTTCCGCGACATCATGCGGAGCACGCTCCCCGAAAGCATAGCTATAGACTTGAACCTTGCGCCGGGAGCAGCCCGGGTCCGGGCGGACCGCAACCAACTGGAGCAGGTGTTCCTGGGCCTGTCAGCTAATGCTCAGGAAGCCATCGAAGGAAGCGGCACGATCTCGGTGACTACCAGGCAAGTTATGCACGATGAAGAAAACGTTCCTCCTGGAGTGGTTCCGGGCTCCTACACACTTGTCGAGTTCAAGGATAACGGCCACGGCATGGACGACGAGACACTACACCATGCATATGAACCGTTCTTTACGACCAAGACGTCAGGTCGCGGAGCAGGGCTGGGTTTGGCATCCGCCTATGGCATCATCAAACAGCACGGCGGTTACATCAAGATCGACAGCCATCCGGGTGAAGGCACCTCGGTTATTATCTATTTGCCGGTGACAGCGGAAGAAACGCCCAGGGTTCCCACTACAGCGCCGGCAAGCGATAACAGGTCCAACGAGATTGCTCCCGCCACCATCTTGCTGGTAGAGGACAATAGCATGGTACGGGACATGGCCGTTGACCTGCTTGAATCAGAGGGGTTCACCGTGCTGGTTGCCGATTCACCCTTGAAAGCCATGGAAATCGAGCGATCCTTCAATGGCACTATCGACCTCCTGCTAACGGATGTGGTCATGCCGGATATGAACGGCGTGGAACTGTATAAAAGTCTGCTGTACAGTCGCCCGGCCATGCCGGTGCTTTATATTTCAGGCTATACCAGCGATGCGGATATCAGCAAGGGGATACTGGGTAAAGATGCCAATTTCATCAAAAAGCCTTTTACAGTGAAACTGTTCATTGAGAAGGTCAGGCAGGTTCTAGGTTCCAAGTGACATAAACAGCAGGGGGGCAGCCTGATGGCACCCCCCTTGCTGTTCCGCTCCGCAGTGAACGTTACCGTGCCGCATAATCCGCTCCATTTTTCCTTTGCCTCTCCACGTCCATCCTTGTACTATACGCAGGTTTAATATCTCCTACATCCGGATACCAACACACATATGGAAGAAGCCAAAAAAGAAAAATTGACCAAAGAGCTGCAGGGGATGGCGCTGGGTACAGTCGGCATATTCTTCCTGCTCGCATTTCTGACCTATAATTCTGCCGATGTTTCCTGGAACAGCTACTCCAACGAGGGGGGGATTCATAACCTCGGCGGTCGATTGGGGGCTCAGATCGCCGATCTGTTCTTTATCAGTTTCGGCCTGGCCTCGTACCTGATTCCGCTGGCGCTGCTCTACATGGCCTACACTCTCTTCCGTTTCAAGGAGATACGCCTCCGCTCTTACAAGCTGGCTGCGGCATTCGGCCTGCTCTTCTCGCTGTCAACCCTGTTTGCCTTTTTCCGCGATAAAACCCTCTTATTCGGCCAGCAGGTTGCCACCGGCGGAGCGGTCGGAGTGATGGTGTCCCGCGCCCTCAGGAGCACCGTCGGCGTAACCGGCGGCCTGCTCCTGCTGCTGCCGCTGCTGGCCGCATCGATCATGATCCTGTCGAAATTCTCATTTATTCTGTTTGCCGGCTGGTGGTTTGAGAACTTTAAACATAAATGGGCCGCCTGGCAGGGACGCCGTTCCCAGGACCGCAAAGAGCAGGACCGCGCCAAGGCGAAACAGGAGGGACTCCCGGCGGCTGCAGCATCAGGCGGGCCGATCATCAAGCCGCAGGCGCCGCCACCACCGCGCCCCAACCTGATCAAGAAGGAAAAGGAGAAGAAAAAAGAGGACGCCAAGACGGCCGCCGTACAGGAAACCTTCGAATTTATCAAAGCCGAAGGGGATTTCCATACCCCCCCCTTCTCGCTGCTGGATGTACCTCCTGTCACTGAAAAGACTCTTGACCGCGATGCCCTGACCATGAATGCACGGCTGCTGGAGAAGAAGCTGAAAGATTACAACATCGACGGCGAGGTTGTGGAAATCTGCCCCGGTCCGGTCATCACGATGTATGAATACGCCCCTGCCCCCGGCATCAAGATCAGCAAAATTGCCGGCCTGACCGACGATTTGACGATGGCGCTGCAGGCTATGTCGATCCGCATCGTGGCGCCGATTCCCGGCAAGGGGGTTGTCGGCGTCGAGGTTCCCAACCGCGACCGCGACATGGTCTTCCTGAGCGAGATCTTCAACTGCGAGGAATTCCATCACAACAAGATGAAGCTGCCCCTGGCACTGGGCAAGGACATAGCCGGGATTCCGGTCGTCACCGACCTGGCCAAGGCGCCGCACCTGCTGGTGGCCGGCTCCACCGGATCGGGCAAATCGGTCTCGATCAACACGATGATCCTGTCGCTGCTCTACATGTTCGAACCCCGCGATGTGCGCATGATTATGGTTGACCCCAAGATGCTGGAATTCTCCATGTACGAAGGCATCCCCCATCTGCTGCTACCGGTGGTGACCGAACCCAAGAAGGCCTCGCTGGCACTAAAATGGGCGGTCAACGAGATGGAGCGCCGTTACAAGCTGCTCTCCGACAAGGGTGTGCGCAACATCGATTCCTACAACAAGAAGCTGGCCGGCGAGGCGCTGGAACTGAAAGAGATGAATAGCACCGTCCCCGAGGACGAGATCATCGAGGAGCTGGAAGAGATTATCGAGGAAGAGGGTGGTGAGGTGCTGGATGACCCGATCCCCTTTGTGATGGACGATAGCGAGGTGCTGGAACACGCCCATCTGCCCTACATCGTGGTGATCGTGGACGAATTGGCCGACCTGATGATGGTGGCCGGCCGCGAGGTGGAGGAACACATCGCCCGCCTGGCCCAGAAGGCCCGCGCCTCGGGTATCCACCTGATCCTGGCCACCCAGCGCCCCTCGGTGGACGTGATTACCGGCCTGATCAAGGCCAACCTGCCGTCGCGCATCTCCTTCCAGGTCACCTCCAAGGTCGATTCGCGTACCATCCTGGACTGCAACGGCGCCGAAAGCCTGCTGGGCGCCGGCGACATGCTCTACATGCCGCCCGGCACCTCACGCCTGCAGCGTATCCACGGCGCCTTCGTCTCGGATGCCGAGGTGCAGCGCGTGGTCGATTTCCTCAAGAAGCAGGGCAAGCCGGTCTACGAAAAATCGATCCTGGAGATGAAGGATTCGGACGACAAGGGTGGATCCGGTGACGAAGAGGAGCAGGACGAGCGCTGGGAAGATGCCCTGCGCATCGTGGCCGAGACCAAACAGGCCAGCATCTCCATGGTTCAGCGCAAGCTGCGCATCGGCTACAACCGGGCGGCCCGCATCGTCGA